>NZ_JARESS010000059.1:0-47076 GCF_046027915.1 Paraburkholderia sp. RL17-347-BIC-D | reverse complement strand
ACGGTGAAGTGACCGCTGGCGTATTCCGACTCGGCCGTCAGGTTACATTCCGGATTTGCTAGTGGATCGCGCTCGCGGTCGGTTTCAATCCACTCACCCAACGGCGTGGCACCGATTTGCTTCAGCCCCGACGGTTCAATCAAGGAGACCCAAGTTGGATGCGAAACTTCAGCAGCTACTGGATGAAGCGGAGATTCGCCGCGTTCATATCCGCTATTGCCGCGGCATCGATCGGATGGACTGGGACCTCGTGCGGTCGTGTTATCACCCGGATGCGATCGACAGGCACGGCGTGTACAACGGAGGTGTCGAAGGTTTTATCGACTGGGCAGCCGAGTTGTTGCCGAACTTCGAATCGACGCAGCACTTCACCGGCAACCAGTATGTCGAGGTCCACGGCGACGTGGCGTTTGCGGAACACTATGCGCAGGCAAGCCACCGCACGAAACCCGACGGCGACAAGCCTGCGATGGATTGGGTGGTGAACATTCGCTACGTGGACCGCATGGAGCGGCGAAACGGTGAATGGCGAATTGCCGATCGGGTGGTCGTGCTCGACTCCCAGCGATCGGACCCGGTTCCAGGAGATCTGGCACCGCTCGAAAATTCCAATGTTGGACGCCGTGACAAGGAAGACCCATCGTACAAATACCAGATCGTATGAGGGAAGCGGCCGGTGTCTGCGGCCGGCTCCAAAGGGCCAACCTGTGAGATCAGGCGCTCAAGGTTACTGCAGTTACCTAAACGTTAGAGGAAGCAATGGAAGGGAAATATCGTGTCGGTATCGTCGGCCTGAGCCCAGGACGCGGTTGGGCGGCGACAGCCCATATTCCGGCCTTGCGGGCCTTGTCCGACGTCTTTGAGCTCGCAGGCGTGGCGAATACGAGCCTCGCGAGTGCGCAGGCCGCAGCCGCCGCGTTCGGCATTCCGCGGGCATTCGAAAGTGCCGCTGCGCTGGCCGCATCGCCGGACATCGATATCGTCGTCGTCACCGTCAAGGTTCAGCACCACAAGGAAGTCGTCACGACAGCCCTGCAGGCGGGCAAGAGCGTATACAGCGAATGGCCGCTCGGCAATGGGTTCGAAGAAACCATCGCGCTTGCCGAACTCGCGCGCGAGAAAAAGGCTTTGGCCGTCGTCGGCGCACAGGCGATCGCCTCCCCCGAAGTGCAGTTCATGCGCAAGCTCGTCGCGGGCGGCAAGATCGGCGATGTCCTGTCTTCGACGTACGTCGGATCGGGTTTCAGCTGGGGCGACGACATCCTGCAGGGCGACGCATACGCCATGGACAACCGGAACGGCGCCACACTGCTTTCCGTGATCGGTGGGCACGCGATTTCGGCGATTGATGCCGTCCTCGGCGACATCGAACAGATCGGCGCGGTGCTCTCGCAACGCAGGCAAACCGCGCGCGTCATCGAGACGGGCGAAACCGTCGAGATGAAAACGCCCGACCACCTTATGGCGAACGCGGTTCTGCGCTCCGGAGCGCCGCTGTCGTTGCAAATCCGCGGTGGCGTGCCGCGCGGGACGAAGCTGCTGTGGGAGATCAACGGAAGCGAGGGCGATCTACGCGTCACCGCGAGGAATGAATATGTCCCGGCGGTCAACATCTCGCCCTTGCGCGTCGAGTTCGGACGCAAAGGCGAGAACGGCTACGAGGAACTCGACGTCCCGGATCCGTTCCCGATCGATGCCGACGATGCCGTTGCAGCGCGCAATGTCGCTGGCGTCTATCGGTTGATCGCCGATGATCTGCGCCATGGCACTCGCACGGCGCCCAGCTTCGATCATGCGCGCGCACTTCACAAAGTGCTCCATGCAATCGAGCAGTCGAGTGAAACGGGCAATCGGGTCAGGGTGAGCAAGTAGCAAGTGTGTGCGGCTCTCGTATGCGCCGCACACGCACATGAAGCGTGAAGACACGAGTGTGCAGTGCCTCATCCTGTCCATGTTCGGCCGAGGCCGCGAGCGGAACGCTGCAAGCAGGTTGCAGGTGATGGTCCTGACTGGCCTCGCGGCGGACGCGAACGTCCTTTTGGTGTGCGAGGCCGGTCAGTTGGTCGTAGTCACGCGATCAAGGCGAGCGTGTTAAGAAGAAGATGATGGCTAGCGCAGGAAAGTCGTTACGCTCGATGGTGGAACACTGGCTTGCTCCTACCTCGATGGACATCGTGCATGTGGTCGAATTCAAGAACCAGCGTGCAACGCGGCAATGCTATGTGTGCGTCGAAGCACGCAGGGCCGCCGGAACCGCGGCATTGTTCTTCTTTCGCCACAAGGACGGACTCTGGTGTATTTTTCCGCCGAGCCGGGAGCGTCCGACGATGCGCGTGGTGTGAGCGCACCGCCGCTCTCCGCACGCCGATCAGCAATGTCCCCACGACATCGTCGTTGTGCCAACGACCGGCCGGCGGCTAATCGATCACGGAGTCGCTCTGAGACATCTGAATCAGGTTCGATTCGATCTGGTGCATGACCTTCCAGAAGACACGCATGTCCTTCTGCGAGATTCCGTCGAGCGACTCCGAAATCATGTCAGTCAGATCAGGCAGCAATTCGTCGACGAGACGCTTGCCTTCTTCCTGTAGCATGACGAAATACTTTCGCCTGTCGTTTGGATCGCGGACTCTCTTCACCAGGCCGCGCTTCTCCAGATAGTCGAGGGCGGGGACCGCGGTCGTCGACGCGATGCCTACGCGCTTACTGAGTTCGAGTTGATTGACCTCGCCGCGTTCGGCGAGCACGCGAAGGTAGTACCAATACGCAATCGGAATAGTTTCCCTGTCGAGGATCTTCTGCCCCTGGGCATCGTAGAGTCGGTGTACCGTTCGCGCGATCCATGGAACGGTTCTGCCGCGATCATCAAAAACGTCTGATGCTCTCTTCGCTGTCGCCTCGACTAATTTGGGAGCGCTCGGGGCTGCCTTGGTTGCAGATGAATTGGATTTGGGCATTCACTCATTCCTCGCCATGGGATCGAGCCATCGGTCGGTGCTACCTGTTCAAAATGGATTCAACCAAAACGAAATGATACAGCAGGATTAACACCGCCTCTATGGACAGCGAGGCGAGAAACGGCGTCGGTTGCGGCAAGCGGTACACCTGCACGTCCTGAGCGTTCCGTGGAGGGCGGGACCGTCTCGGTTGACAGGACGGCCGCATCAAGCACATAGCAGCATCAAATGGCGAGGAATCCCCCGTCGACCGCCAGTTCGGCTCCCGTCACGAAGGACGCCTTGTCCGAAAGAAGCCAGACGGCGGCAGCAGCAATCTCCTCCGGGACGCCGATTCTTCCCAGTGGGTGACTGGCTCGAATCTTCTCGATCAAGTCGGCAAATTGCGGATCGGACACCAGTGCCTGAACCATTGGCGTGTCCACCGCACCTGGGAGGATGGCGTTGACTCGGATATGCTTGTCGCCATAGTCGACCGCTGCGCCTTTTGTCAGCCCCAGCACACCGCCCTTGGAGCCACAGTAGTCTGCCGCACTGCGCATCGCTACGCGGCCCAGCGTGGACGAAGTATTGACGATGGACCCGCCACTCGTTTGCAGCATGGCGCGTATCTCATGCTTCATGCAAAAGAACACACCGTCGTAATTGACTGACTGAATTCGGCGCCATTGCGCGGCGGTCAGTTCGTGCAGCGGGACGTTCGTCTGCGAAAGACCGGCATTGTTGAATGCGCCATCGAGCCGGCCACACTTGTTCAATGCCGCAGCCACGAGTGTTTCGACTTGTTCTTCATCGGCCACGTTCGTGGCCTGGAAGATTGCGTCACCGCCCGCCGGATCGCCGAGATCGTCTCCTCTCCCGCCGCAACATCAATATCGGCGACCACTACGCGCGCCCCCGCCATGGAACACGCGAGCGCCGCCGCCCGCCCAATACCCGAGCCACCGCCGGTGACGATGATGGTCTTGCCTTCAAGATCGCGATTCATTTCTTTGTCCGCCATAGATCAATGCTCGAACAGCGGCGAAGTATCGGCGTAGATGCGGCATTCATCGATCAACTTGTCCTGCAACTTCCAGATCGTCACGGCCGGAATCGTCAGCGTCGATCCATCCTTGCGTGTGTAAGTTACGGATATCTGGGAAACGATGACATCCTCGAACGCCCATACATTGACGAGGTCGTGTTTGATGCCAGCAAGCAGCCTCAGGAAATTCTGTGAGGTCGCTGCAGCGTTTACGCGACCGATGACAGGATCGCTATTCGCATGGACGAATGTGCAGTTCTCGGTCAGACAGTTCGCGAACCCCTGCTCGTCCATCGAATCGATCGTTTCATAAACTTTTGAAACAAACTCGTTTACTGCTGCGGGTGTCTGCATAAACAACATCGTGAGTCGTCTCCTTTTTGATGATTGGGTCCATCACAGTTGCCGATGTGAAGCATCCCCTGCGCGGAACGCACTGGGCGCGCCACACTTCTGGTGAAATCGCTTTGGTATGCCAAAAGCGGCAGCAGTCGCTTGAGCGCTCGCTTGACTCGTGTTAGCGACGCCGGCAATTTCGACGTCGTCAGACGAAGCGCGCAGCGCTGGTATGTGAGCCGCAATCGGCCAACTGCGTTACGCACTCAAACCGATGATGCCAACATTGAATCGTCCATCCATGGTCAGTCGCATCTGGCGTGACGCATCAGGCAGCACGTCAAATGTTCGCTTCGGCGAGCCGTACCGCCGAAGCGCTGCGCTTTATCACAGGCCGTACTCGTACGATGGGTCATCGCGATCGCGCCGCCCATAGTTCCAGTCGCCCAACGGCGCAGAGTCAGTGCTTACCGGGATCGTGCGCTCTGAATCGTACACAACGATGCGGTCAACAATTCTCCATTCGTCATCACGCTTTTCCAGGCGATCGACATATCGCACGTTCACAATCCAGTCCGCAGCGGGTTTGCCGTCTGCGGGTTTCGTGCGGTGAAACGCCTGCGCGTAATGCTCCGCGAAAGCGACATTGCCTTGCACCTTCACGTATTGGTTACCGGTGAAATGCATCGTGGTGTCGAAGAGAGGCAACACTTCCCCGGCCCATTTGATAAAACCTTCGACGCCACCTTCGTAAGCACCATGTCGATCAATGGCGTCCGGGTGATAGCACGAACGCACGAGATCAAAGTCCATTCGGTCGATGCCTCGACAATAGCGCATATGAACTTCACGAATCTCCGCCTTGTCTTGAAGTTCCTGACTCTTAAAATCCAATTTGTGTCTCCCAGTTCAAGTAAGAAACTGAGGCACATCGCCCCAACTCAACCTCGGCGATCGCCTCGACGCCCTGCCTCACTTTCCCTACACCGCTACCGCGGCTATCGCACCGCGAAAAAAGATCTACGACTATTAGATTTATGTCGCATGATGCATCATGGTATCATTAGAGTCAAGTGCTTGCCGGTAGCGCCTGATGGGTCCGCTTCAAGTAGATCTCAGCACGCCGGCGCCGCTAGGGAAAGTCCCCAACTGTCCTTGACGATATGAACTCGCCGGTGGGCGGGCACTACACCGGTGCGGGAATAACACTCGGGCTCGCGTTGACGTTCGGATATCTGGCGGCTATGTCAATCGCTGGAAACAGGCAGGCGGAGGTAGACAGCAATGCATATATCCCTACCGCCTCCACCTCTGAGTTGCGCATTGCCTGATAGCCAATTGCTTGCTGCGTGACTGAAGACGGCAGTGTCAACTGTATCGACGAAATGAGGTGACTGGCATGAAGCGACTTGTTTGCGTGATAGGCCTGCTTGCTGCTGCAGGCTTGACAACTCTGGTACTTGGATGGAGGGAGCCGGAACCGTCAGACGAGCCGTCCGGCAAGATTGCGTGTGCTTACTATGGCGAGACTTGCGTGTCTCCAGAGGCTATTTCCAAAGCCTACTTCCGCCTGTTTCCATGAGATCTTCGCTCAGTTCCGGTGCGCGCTTGTGGTCCGGATAACAGGCTCACTGTTTCGGCATCGTTTTGGTGTGCGCCAGCTAGCGAAACGGCGGTGTCGCCGCCCGCTCGGAGCGCGTTGACAGCCGAAATTTCCTTGGGCGTCATCGTAGTCCTCGACACGAACTGTCGAGCGCCCGATACGCACGTCTGTTGAGCGCGCGCAAAAGTTGGAGAGACTCCCAAGGAAGACCGCTTGTGCTTTCGGCAGCGGTATCGGTTTCGACTGGAGTACGCTGCCGGTTGTCCGGCTCCATGCGTATCCATGTTGTCGAAAACCTAAAAACCGCCCTAGTGTTTGACACAGTAAGACTAGAACTTATGCCGGATCCCGATACGAGCGACCGCCTGATGACGATTCGAAGAAGGCGGCAAATCAGCGATGTTCGCGACCGCCGCGTGCCCGGTCGAGTCGTTTCCGCTAACCGTCTGCCACTCGCCTGAAAGATAGACATCGGTGCGCTTGGACAGCGTGTGATTCACACCGGCGGAGAACTGATTGTATTTCGCGCCCCCAATGGTTTGAGTCACGGCATTCCCTTTCAGGAAGTTATAAGCCGCTCCAACCGACCAATCCGGGGCAATCAGGTACTGCAGGCTGACTTCCGCATCGTTGAAATCCGCACTGCTTCCACTAAGCGCGGCAATGTTCGAATAGCGAATGTTCGAATAGGTCGCGCCCATGACGACGCGTCCGAACTTATAGGAACCGCCGGCCGCTACTACCTGGTACGTTCTTGCCGATGCATAGCCGCTGTAGATCGGGCTCGCGGTCAGCCCGTTCGACGTCGCGGTATCGCTTGGGTTGCTCCCGAACAAAGACGCCGCCGGATTGTTGACGTGTGAATATGCCACGGACATGCCAAGCGGGCCCCTCACGAAATGGGCTCCGAAGGAGTATGCCTGGTTGGTTGCAAGCGAGCCTGGCACACCACCGAAGCTATAGAGACCTTCGAAACTCAACCCGCCGAAGTTGGGGCTCTGGTACTTGACTGAATTGTTCTGGCGACGCGTGAAATTGAAATTGTCGAGGTCGCCGGGATGTGCCGCGTGATCCGAGCCAAGATTTGAATCACCGAATTCGTATATTCCGACGTAGTCGACGATGGGATCATATTGCCGCCCGAGCGTCACGGTGCCATACCGGTCACTCGACAATCCTACAAAGGCCTGACGGCCAAATTCAGCGCCGCCTTGCGCGAGATTTCCGGTGTTGAGTTCAAAGCCGTTCTCAAGCGTAAAGATCGCCTTGAGGCCACCGCCGAGATCTTCGGAACCTTTGAGTCCCCAGCGGGATCCGTTCAGCCCGTTGTTGGCATCGAGTCGGAACAGTCTGCCGCCGCTTTTGCTGCCGGCAACAGGCGCATTACTGATTGCTTCGAAACCCTCGTCAATGATGCCGTATAAGGTAATGCTGCTTTGCGCGTACGCGGCAGGGACAGACACAACAAAAGCACATGTCACTATGACTTTTTTCATTAGCAAACTCGCAGGATGCCGGCGTCGCCCGCAGCGCGTGGAAAGCGCAAGCAGGTCCGACGACGCCGAAGCGGAAGAAAGAAGGCAAATCAAAGCCAATGGACGAAACGAACGCCGGCTCGATTTATTCCTCTGACTTTCAGAAAAGAGTTCGCGAGAGTTCTTGCAGCTCCGAATAACGTGGGCGACTGCGGTTGACCAAGCGTGAGCCGAGATCAGTTATCGGGAGGATATCGACGAGCGATCTGGCGTGTTTCACCGCGCATCACTTCGTCGCGCGTACGCGTGTTGCCCATCACGTTCACGCGGCGCACATACACCCGCCCGCTCGCGTCGATCTGCATCGTGAGGTCAAGCGTGTAATGCGTCTGGTCGATCTATGGCTGTGCGGTATCAGTGCGATTGCGTAGCCATATGCGCCCTCCTTGTGGAATGTCGCTTTGGCGGTGGCTTGCAGCTTTTCCGCGGAGAAGCGCTCAGTGTTGACGTTGCCGTCGCGCGCAATTGCGAAATTTGACCTTTCCCCGACGCCTCTTCCTGGCAGACAGCCGACGCAAATTGCATCAAGCAAATGACTTTGCGCCTTACATTTCTCAACGTGCTTCCTAGCGTTTCACTTACTCCAAACACACACATCCAGAAACCGTTGGCATGATCCGGCATATCGGCGAAGCAGACGTACTCAGTGCCAAAGTCAGCTCGCCACATCTCGCCCCATTTCTAAAGCAGTTGCCACATTTCGGTCATGTTCAAGGCCCATTCTCCCGGATGCCTTACGCGGTTGCGAGTCAACAGTTGTCTCCTGTAGCGCGTGCCGTGAAGCCACGAGTTCCTTATCTTCTGGCTGCACTGGACGCCGTTTCCCTCAATCAACGGCAAATAAACAACGAACATGACATCAAACAGTCGACGTGATTTCCTGAGAGCCGCTGCGCAAGCGGCCGGCGCGGCCACCGCACTGGGTGCAGTGCCTCTAGGTATCCGCAGTGCGCTGGCGATACCCGCGCACAATGCGACCGGCACTATCGAAGACGTACAGCACATCGTTGTCTTCATGCAGGAAAATCGTTCCTTCGATAACTACTTCGGATCCCTACGCGGCGTGCGCGGTTTCGGCGATACGCGCCCCATTCCGCTTACAACCGGTAAGTCCGTATTCTTCCAGCCCGCCAACAACGCCGACGGCTATGTCTTGCCTTTCCGCCCCGATCTTCCGAATCTCGGTCTGCAATTCGTGCAGGATCTGGATCACAGTTGGCCCGGCACTCATGCGGCATGGAACAACGGCCGCTATGACCAGTGGGTGCCGGTCAAAGGCACGACGACGATGTTCCATCTAACGCGCGAGGACATCCCGTTTCACTATCAGCTGGCCGACTCATTTACGATTTGCGATGCCTATCATTGCGCGGCCATGACGCCGACCGACCCGAACCGTTACTACATGTGGACCGGCTGGGTGGGCAACGACGGAACCGGAGGCGGCCCGGTGATCGATAACGCCGAAGCCGGTTATTCATGGAGCACATTCCCGGAAAAGCTGGAGGCCGCCGGCATATCGTGGAAGGTCTACCAGGACATGGGCTCCGGTTTGAATCCGTCGACCGGCTGGGGCGACGACCAAAATCCCTTCATCGGCAACTTCGGAGATACGTCGCTTCTGTTCTTCAAGCAGTATCAGAACGCGCAACCCGGCAGTCCGTTGTTCGAAAAGGCACGCACGGGCACACAGGTCGAGGTAAGCGGGACCTACTTCGACATACTCAGAAAGGACGTGCAAAACAATACGCTGCCTCAGGTTTCGTACATCGTGGCCCCGGAAGCGTTTTCGGAACATGGCAACTGGCCGCCGAACTACGGCGCATGGTATGTCGACCAGGTTCTTCAGGCACTCACGTCCAACCCGGAAGTATGGAGCAAGACGGTGCTGCTTCTGACCTACGACGAGAACGACGGCCTCTTCGATCATATGCCGCCGCCGTATGCATCATCCACACCCGAGACTGGCCTTTCCACAGTCTCCACGACGAACGAGTTTTTCGCGGGTTCGGGCAAAAATCAACCCGGTCCCTATGGACTTGGGCCGCGCGTACCGATGATCGCCATCTCGCCATGGTCGAAGGGTGGTTACGTGTGCTCCGAAGTCTTCGACCACACATCGATCATCCGGTTTATCCAGAAACGTTTCGGGCACGGCAACAGCCTGGAGGAGCCGAACATTACGGCATGGCGCCGCACGGTGTGCGGAGACCTGACATCGGTTTTCAATTTCAGGAATCCAAACGACAGCTTCCCGCAACTGCCGGTCACCACCTTTCCGGCGGACAAGAACCGTCACCCGGACGTCATACCAGTCGTGCCGAGCACCCAGTCACTGCCGCAACAGGAATTCGGTGTGCGGCCGGCACGCGCACTGCCGTACGAATTCTTCGTTCGCGGCGGCGTGAACGCACAAGGCAACGCGTTCCGTTTGCACATGACGAACACGGGGCACGCGGGTGTGAACTTCCTGGTCTATTCGGGCAATGCGACGGATCTGCCGCGCAGCTATACGGTTGAAGCAGGCAAGGATCTTTCGGACGATTTGATGCTCGCTCCGGGTGGGAGCTACGACTTTTCCTTGTTCGCACCCAACGGCTATCTGCGCCGCTTTGTAGGCAAGGCAGGCTCTACGCGCAATCAAGGAACAGCGGTTCAGATTGCCGATGGCTACGATGTCGCAAACGGCAATCTGCAACTGCGTCTGACGAACCCGGGTAAAGAGCGATCTGTTTTCAAGGTCGACAGCGCCTACAACTCGCCGATAAGCGGCGAGCGCAGCGTGCGCGGCGGTGATGTCAGCGTTCTGATGATTGATCTGCGAAATTCATTCGGGTGGTACGACCTGACAGTGACAGTCGACTCTGACAAAAACGCCCTGTGGCGCATTGCCGGTCACGTAGAGACCGGGCGCGACAGCGCATCAGATCCAGCGCTTGGAGGCTGAGGTTGAGTCGCTAACGCCAGCCGACCGGTCGTCAACTTCTTGAGGGTAGTTGACGATCGGGACTCCATCCAACGGGTCATGAGACCGCCACGGTCAGTAATGAATGGGCCGGTACGGCCGCTGGTTATTTCATCCTTCACCCCGCGGGCATAGGTCCCGTCGATCATGGAAAAACCATTTCTAGCCATGCAGATGTTCACCAGGGTAATCGGGTCGATATTCCGCTGCAGGCACCCTGCATGGGCACGCGCAAATTGTCGCCTGGCAGGCGACAGCGACGAGACAAGTCTCTCGCGCGGCTTATCGGGCAATCGCATTCTCCCGGCAATGTTCCTGCTCGCCACGCTCAGCGCGTGCGGAGACAACAGCAATGCGCCGGACGCCAGTTCCACATCAGCGTCGGCAACCGCGCCTCAGATTTCAGTTTCGGCACAACCGTCTGCCGCTACCCAGGATACGTCAACCGGCCTGCCCCCACCACCATGGACAGCCTCTGCGCCGCAGTCCTCTTCAGACGCGTTGCTGTCGCCCGTGATTCATACAGTGGACTAGCGGGAGGCAGCAGATTCCAGCAGCAGAACTGCTCGGCCGTGCGGACATTCCATGTATGCTCGGCCACAACCGGACGGTTGCAGCCCGCTCGCTGAGGCCGGGCCGTCCATTCAGGTGGCCCGTCGTGGCACCGCGAATCGTGAACGCCGATCGAAACGATGGAACAGGTCACCAGACGGTCATAGCGCCATACCACCGTCGATGGTAAGGCTCGAGCCAGTCATGTAGCCTGACTCCTTGCGGGCGAGGTAGGCAACCAGACCGGCGATCTCATCCGGATCGCCAGCGCGCCTAAGCGGAATGAGCGGCTTGATCGCGTCGATATGATCGGCCGTCATGTCCGTTACGGTTGGCCCGGGTTGAATGTTGTTGACTGTAATGCCCCGGCCAGCCAGGTCAATGGCGATACCTTTTACCATGACGGCAACTGCAGCCTTCGTCATTGAGTAAACGCTCGAACCCGGATGTCCGCTTCGCACCGCTGTGTTGCTGCCGATCGTAATGATCCGGCCACCTTCAGTGAGACGCGCAGCCGCGGCCTGAATGGCGAGAAAGACACCACGCACGTTGATGTCCAGCATGCGGTCAAGATTTTCCACGCTCACCGTCGCGACGTCACCAAGCATCAAGATGCCAGCGTTGACAACCGCAATATCCAGTTTTCCAAAATGATCCACGGTCTGCGCGACGGCTGCCTTGATAGCAGCCGGATCCGCGTTGTCAGCCTTGATTGCAAGGCCAGACCGCCCGGTGGCCTCGATTGCCCGAACCGTTTCGGCGGCTCGCTCCGGCGCCGAAACGTAGGTCACCGTTACGTCGGCGCCCTCTCTTGCCAGACGTCTCGCCGCGGCCGCGCCAATGCCTCGCGAGCCGCCAAAGACAATGGCAATCTTTCCTGTAAGTCCGCAATTCTCGTTCACCAGCATCTCCATTGTTGACAGATCAGTCCATAATTGGGCGCGCGTCGACCACGTCAGGCTTTCCTTGTCTAGCGCGGTCTAAAGCGGCTGATTGCAAATCTGGCCTGTGCGCGCAGACTCCTAACGTCCCCACCTGCACGGGCCCCGAGCTGAATGCCTTGCATCGTCATCTGCAAAAAGGCGGCTGCTTCGCGGGCGTCGATGGCGAGGTCGACTTCTCCGCATGCCTGTCCCTCACGGATGCGTTCGACCAGGCGCCTGAAAAGCCTTGGGCCCACTTTGCTTCGTAGCATCACAAGATCCGGATCCGCAGTACCGAATTCACTGACAGCGCCGACACCCATGCACCCGAGTGCACGGACGCTGTCATCTTCGGCTATGAGGCCGAGCAAAAGCGCCTCGATTCCACGTAACGGCGAGGCACTGCTATTCAGACGCTCCAGGTGGCTCGCATTGCTTTCCCGTTGATATCGCTCCAGCGCTTCAAGGTAGAGCTTCCGTTTGTCACCGAACGCGTTGTAGAGGCTTTGCCGCCCGATGTTCATGGCAGCGAGCAGGTCTTCGGTTGAAGTCGACGCGTAGCCTTTCGCCCAGAACACGCGTGTAGCGCGGTCCAGTGCCTCGTTTCGATCGAACTCTCTAGGTCTAGCCATGGCTTGAGGATATTCATTATGGACTGGTATGTCAATAACGTTCGATGCTACTGCCGTTGCAGACGTCAGAGATCGCATCCCAGACCTTATTCAGTGCATGGTCTTCGCCATGATGGGAGATTTGCTAGTGGTCTAATAGCGCCGCTGCCGTCGCATCATTGCGGTGACTGTCGCGCGATTGCGAAGACGTGGCCGCAAGATTCAAGCGGGCGCAAAAAGCGAACGCTGAGGTGACAAGCAAGAGAATATTGTCGCCTCGTCAGAGCAGTCGGTAACGTTGTTCTCTAGAATGAGGCATCCGTTCCGATGCTCCACTCAAATTCGAGGATTCCATTCATGAGATTTTCGACTGTATTACGCCGCGCCTGCTTTTCCTTTCTTGTTGTATTGCTCCCCTCTCTCGCTTCAGCACAAGACTATCCCACTCCGCGTGAAGGCGACTGGATCGCGCCAAGCTTCACATTCCATACTGGCGAAACCCTGAACAATGTTCGCCTTCACTATGTGACCGTCGGCGACCCCACGAAGCCGGCGATTCTCGTGCTTCACGGTACGAACCAAACCGGCGCGAGCATGTTGACACCGCACTTTGCCGGCAAGTTGTTCGGACCGGGGCAACCGCTCGATGCGACGAAGTATTTCATCATCCTGCCCGACGGACTCGGCATCGGTAAGTCCACCAAGCCCTCCGATGTTCTGCGCGCTAGCTTTCCGCAATACGACTATGACGATATGGTGTCCGCACAATATCGGATGGTGACCGAAGGACTCGGGATTCATCATCTTCGCCTTGCCCTCGGCTATTCCATGGGCGGCATGCAGGTCTGGCTTTGGGGCGAAAAATATCCGGACATGATGGATGCGCTCGTACCGATGGCGTCCCAGCCTACCGAAATGTCCGCGCGCAACTGGATGATGCGCCGCATGTTCGTCGAGTCGATCGAACAGGATCCGGCGTGGAACCATGGCAACTATACGACTGAGCCTCCATCGTTGCGCCTCGCCGGCGCGATGTTCGCAATCGCCACCAGCGGCGGCACGCTCGCATATCAGGCGCTGGCTCCGACACACGCGAAGGCCGACAAGATCGTCGACGATATGCTGGCGGCGCCGCAGAAGAGCGATGCCAACGATGTCCTCTATCAATGGGCGTCATCGGCCGACTATAACGCCGCGCCGGGACTGAGTCACATCCAGGCGCCTTTGCTGGCGATTAACTCCGCGGATGACGAACGCAACCCGCCCGAGACCGGCACGATGCAGATGTCGCTCAAACAATTGAAGAACGCCCGCTTGCTGCTGATTCCTGCCAGCGCCGAAACCCGCGGACACGCTACATTAGCCGACGCGACGTTCTACGCCCAGCAGCTTGGTGTTTTCATGAAGGAGACTGCCACGCACTGAGACGGCCGTGCATGCTCGCCCTGATTTGGCAGGTCATGGCGCCGACCATTCAGGGCTTTCTCGCTGACGCGAGCACACACGGCATCGGGACTTGTACCTCACCATTGTCCGTGTACGATGCCGCATCGTCGGACACAGCTTTCTGGATCGAAGCCAGCGCCTCCGGTGACTGCGCCTTCAAGATCGCCGCGATGCGCACACCTCCGCGCATCAGGACGTCGAAGGGCGTTTCGGGCGCGCGGATACGCAACGTTTGACTGACTTCCTCAATGCGAGGCTCAACGAAGCCCGCATCGAGCAGCGCACGCTCCGACTCGTGCGAGTCGCTGAAGCGGAAGAAGGGAGGCCCAGAGGGTAGCGGGACGTCTATGCGACCGTGCTTCTCAATGGCCTTGAGCACCATCCCGAATCCAACGGTCTGGTCCGGCGGCGCCCAAACGGTAAACGCGATTCTGCCGCCCGGTCGCAGCACCCGTAATGCTTCGGCAAGCACCGCGTCGGGGCGAGCGAAATGCAACATTCCGAAGCTGATACCGACCGCGTCAAAACTCACATCCGGAAAAGGCAGATCTTCGGCACTGCCGGGACGGAAAGCGAGGTCGGGAAAAATGCGTTGCGCTTGCTTGACCATCGCGTCCGCGAAATCGACGCCAACCACATCAGCGCCGCGACGTGCCGCCGCTGCCGCAAGATAGCCGGGACCTGACGCGACATCGAGAAACTGGACGCCGGCACGAACCTCTAGCGCATCCAGCAGCGCATCATTGGACTGCGTCGTCAGTTCGCCAAAATACGAGTGATATGCTAATGCGACCGTTTCCCAACCCTGATGCTCAAAGGCGCTGAATTCGTCTTGTTCCATGTCACCCCTCCATGAGCGTTTGCCCTGCCGCGACACCGACATGGGTTCGACGCGATCCGCGCCGACGCATGGTGTTCAGGTTAGTGGCATTCGGTCACCGTTCGAAACCAGAGATTGTTGCAGCTACGCCAGCTTCAGAATGAAGGGCGTTTCGCTGCGCTTGTCGGAATCAAACTGGGAGCGGTCGGTGAAATTAACGTGCTTCCCATACACGTGCAGTGATAGCGTGACATGATCGGACTCGTTGCACACGCTGTGGATCGTGCCGCTAGGCATCGCGAGCACGTCGCCGGGACGGAACACTCTTTCTCCGCTCTGGCGCAGCTCCGCGTAGCCTGGGCGCGTGCGGTCGTCCGTCCGTTCCCAGAACACGTTCTTTTCCGGGCCGTCCACGCCCCCGACAATCGCCCACGTGCCATGGTCATGCGGCGGTATTCCACGTCCGGGAAGCCAACTCACGGCGAACACCGCGAGCGTATGGTCTGGCTCCTCGTGGAGCACGTGCACACCAAAACCCTGTGCGCTGTCCGCCTGGTAGTGGCGTGGCTCGAGCCAGGAGCAGGAGAGCGCAAACCGTTGCACCAGCGGCCGCATCGTCGCGATGACCCAATGCTCATCGCGCCCTTCGCAAGCGGTGTGCCGCAGGTCAGTGATGAACCGGTTAAGAGAGTACGCGTCGTCTTTCATCATCTTTCCTTCACCTCGGTGGCTTCCGAGCCCCAGTCCCACCGAGCCGGCACTGAAGCTTTGCTAAACTATTTACAGACCTCGCCGGCCGCCGCCGCATCTGGACTCCGATAGCCGTTCACCCGGCTTTACAGGCATTTTCAACGGATCTGACAGCTTCAGTCTCTGCCCGGAACTCTCAAACGACAAGTGAATTCCGCTCGAGGAAACATCAGCGACACTTAACTTTCGTGCGCACCCTTGACCTGGACCTGCTTCGCACCTTCGTCGCGGTCGCCGACGGGGAAAGCTTTGCTCTTGCTGCCGAGCGAGTGCACCGCACGCAATCTGCCGTCACGCAACAGATGGCCCGCCTCGAACTGCAACTCGGCGTGGCACTGTTCCAGAAGGTCGGCCGCTCGAAGCGGCTGACCGAGCCCGGCGTGCGGCTCCTGGACTATGCGCGCCAACTGCTCGCATTGAACGACGAAGTGCTGGAAACGCTGGCGGCACCCGACCTGCGCGGGCCGCTGCGCATTGGAAGCCCTTATGACGCCGCAGAGTTCTTGCTGCCGCCCTTGCTCGCGCGCTTTTCGGCCCTCTATCCCCACGTGCAGATCGAGGTGCATCCTGCCCGCACCGCCCACCTGTTGCAAGCGCTCAAGCAAGGGCAAATCGAGATTAGCCTCGTTGCAATGCCGGAAGGAATGGTGGATCCCGCGCACCCAAGCGTACGCTTGCGAACCTCGCCAATGGTTTGGATGGCTGCCGCCGAATACGTGCACGATCCGTCGCAGCCTGTGCCCCTGGTCTTGCCCAACGAGCCGAGCCACTACCGCGCGACGGCGCTCGCCGCTCTAAATGCGCACCAAATCCCTTGGCACATTCGGCACGTATCCACTTCGCTTGCGTTCGGCGGCTTGCGGGCCGCGTTGCGCGCCGGTCTGGGGGTGACGGTAAGGCCCATCGAAATGCTTGCCTCCGAACTGCGGGTCCTGGACGAAGCCGAGGGGCTGCCACGCCTGCCCAGTCTATGTTTCGATCTCTATCTGCGTGACTGGAGAGTGAGCCCGCCCGCACAGCGGCTGTTCGAGGCTGTGGCCGGAGGCGGCGTCCTGCAATCAATCGGATCGCGATACAAGTGAAGACTTTTTTTGGGTGCGGCCAATCTCCAGACTACCGTCTTAACATAGTTCGACTTCGGCAAAGGCCACTGCCGAGGATAGGCGATCCGACGGTGGCCGACTTCTACGCCGACAAAGATCATTCCGGGCATGTGATTCGCGAGAGCGGTCATTGGTATGGTGTTTCCAGGGAGGGAGCGAGCAGAGCGCTCATGTGTGCGGGCGGGTCACCCGCTCATTGCTCGCGGGTCGGCGCGTTCGCGTCTAAGAGCGGTGCCATTGCCAGGCCAAATACTTGCTTCCTCGTTGCTCGGGCGAGCAAGCAGGCCCGTCCTGCCTACTGCAGGTGATTTTCAGAGACGTTTGTCGATGTAAAACCTGCAACGCGCGCATCAATTCCGGACAATTCCCTCGCAGGAGCTAGTCATGATTTCCTTCCTCCGTCCGGCGTCATGTCGTCTTCTGGGTATGTGTCTTCTGTTCCTGGCCGCCTGTGGTGGGAATGGCTCTGGGGATGGAGCCTCAGGCGCTGCAGGAAGCTCTGGTAGCTCGGGAGGGAGCGTGACTGCTGGCGCGTTGTCGCTCTCGGTAACCGGCCTCCCAACTGATACGGCCGCAAACGTGTCTGTGGCCGGCCCTGGCGGGTTCAGCCGGGTAGTGAGCCGATCCGACACGCTGGCAAACCTCGCGACCGGAACCTATACCGTCACGGCTGACCGTGTACTGAACGGCACCTCGTTGTACAGCCCGACCAACCTAAGTCAGTCTGTCACGGTGACTGCGGGCGCTTCGTCGGCAGTCACCGTTGCCTACGGGCCTGCTGAAACGTTTCGCCTCACAGTGACCGGGGTAGCGAGTGGACTTACCGCTCCGATTTACCTTACCGCGCCTGCCAATGACCCCCGTCTTTTTGTTGTCGAGCGAGCGGGGCGGATACGGATCGTCCGCGACGGGACGCTGCTCTCGGCGCCATATCTTGATATCTCGGCGCTGACTTCGACCGATGGCGAGCGTGGCTTGCTGTCGATGGCGTTCGACCCGGCATACGCGTCGAACGGACGGTTTTACGTCTATTACACCGCAGCAGATGGAGCGATCACAGTATCTCGATTCCAAGTCTCTTCCGCCAACCCTGACGTAGCCAATCCGAGCGGCACGGTGCTTCTGACAGTTCCGCACCCAGGTGCATCGAATCACAACGGCGGCCAGCTCGCCTTTGGGCCAGACGGGATGCTGTACCTGGCGCCCGGCGACGGTGGCGGCTCGAATGATCCCGCCGGCAATGCGCAGAACAAAGCATCTTTGCTCGGAAAGATGCTGAGGATTGACGTGAGGGGCAACGGCTACGCGATACCTTCTGACAACCCGCCCGCTACAGGCGCAGGCGACCGGCCGGAGATCTGGGCGGGCGGTCTGCGAAATCCGTGGCGATTCTCCTTCGATATGACGGGGCAGATCTACATCGCGGATGTCGGCGAGTCCGCGCGCGAGGAGGTCAACGTCGTCCCGGCGACAAGCGGCGGGCTGAATTATGGCTGGGACAGAATGGAAGGTACGTTGTGCGTCGGCGCGGCCACCTGCGATACCACGGCTCTGACGCCCCCGGTCTTCGAATACACCCACGCAAGCGGAGGCTGTGCGATCCTCGGAGGCTATGTCTATCGAGGCGCCGCCGTACCTGAGATCCAGGGCCGTTATTTCTACACCGATCTATGCACCGGCCGACTGCAGAGTTTCGTCTTTCGTGATGGTGTCGTGACGGAATCGGTTGATTGGTCATTGCCAATACCGGGGACTGTGTACTCTTTCGGCGCAGATGCCGCGCAGGAGATTTATGTGCTGACCGCAGGGGAAGTGTTGCGAATCCAGCGGGCGCAATAGCGATATCGCCCGTCGCCAATGTTCGTAACGTTGCTGCGTCGCGAAAGTAGGACCACGTGAGTGAGAATGAGCGCTGGCGTTAGTCCATTATCGGATATCCACGAACGGCCGGTAAACGGCGAACAGCAGGCGCCCGCGTTATCGCCGCGCAGGACTGTTTCTGGCCAACTGCTGTCCGGCGCGGTCGGCAGAACCCGGCCCGAAAGGGCCTTTCGGAATTCCCGGTAGCGGCCCCACTTTTGAGGCTATGTCGGACGATTCAAAGCCGTCTGGCCGATCAAGTCGCCGATTGGACGCGCCCTTATTTTCCTGGACCAAAGAGCGGCCGATAATTGGTCTCGGGTTTCATTCGACTGGTTGCTCCCTCGTCTTGCTGTCAGTATCGTCAATCGGAAGTTCCTTCCCGCAATTGCGTCGGAGCACTATGCTTTTCATCAAGTGAGGTGCGAGGCCAAGGCTCGCGAACGGCCACCAGATAGGTGTGCAAATCCCGATTGATCCCACGCGCCCGATGTCGTTCTTGTCGACTGTTCGGCGCGAGGCTTCTGGGTACGGCATCGCGTCGTCGCGCGTGCGCGCGATGGATAAACTCTTCAAGGAGGCAGCGTCATGGACGAGGTTGCGATTCAGGGATTTCGCGGAAGGCTGATCGGTCCGTCAGACCAGGACTACGACGAGGCGCGAGCACTGTACAACGGCATGATCGATAAGCGGCCCAAAGTGATCGCTCGCTGCACCGATGCCGCCGATGTCATAGCGGCGGTCAACTACGCGCGCGATAACAAGCTGCCTCTGGCAATCCGCGGAGGCGGACACAACGGCCCCGGTTTGGGCAGTTGCGACGATGGGCTGGTCATCGACCTGTCGCAGATGCGCAGCGTGCGCGTCGACCCAGCGAGCCGCACCGTGCGTGTCGATCCAGGCTGCACCGCAGCGGATCTCGATCACGCGACCCACGCCTTTGGCCTCGCCGTACCACTCGGCATCGTCGGCAGCACGGGCGTCGCAGGTCTGACCTTGGGCGGCGGAACCGGCTATCTCACGCGCGAGCACGGCCTCACGATCGACAATTTGCTCGAAGTGGATGTAGTGCTGGCCGACGGCTCTTTCGTCACCGCTAACAAGGACAAGCACGTTGACCTGTTCTGGGCGTTACGCGGTGGCGGCGGCAACTTCGGCGTGGTCACGAGCTTTCTATTTCAGGCCCACCAAGCCAAAATGGTGTTCGCCGGTCCGATCTTCTGGGACGCCAAGGACGCCAGGCAAGTTATGGCGATGTACCGCGACTTCATCCCAAACGCTCCCGAGGAGCTTGGCCTATTCGTCGGCCTCAAAACCGTGCCTCCAGTCGATCCCTTCCCTAAGGAGCACTGGAACAAACGCGCCTGCGCTCTGATCGGCGCTTTCAACGGACCGATCGCAGAGGGTCAGAAGCTCATGGCCTCGCTGCTCGAGAAACTGCCCACCCCGCTGTTCAACTGGATGGGCGAGATGCCGTGGACTGCCATCAACAGTCTGTTCGACCCGTTCTTCCCTAAAGGCTTGCAGTGGTACTGGAAGGGCGACTTTGTCAAGGCGCTGCCTGACGAGGCGATCGACGTGCACATCGCCAACGCGCTCAAGGCACCCACCCCCTTCTGCCTGATGCACCTTTACCCCATAGACGGCGCCGTTCGGCGCGTCGCCAAGGATGCGACGCCGTGGAGCGCGCGGGACGCGTCTTTTTCGATGGTAATTGCCGCGATCAGCCCCGATCCCAAGGACGCCGAGGCGCTTAAGGCCTGGGGCCGTGCCTACTGGGGGGCCATCCACCCGTTCAATCTGGAAGGCGCCTACGTCAACTTCCTGGACGCCGACGAGGCCGAGAACCGCGTCGAACTAAGCTACGGCGACAACTACAAGCGCCTTGCCTCGATCAAGGCGAAGTACGATCCCAACAACCTGTTCCGAGTCAATCAGAACATTAAGCCGAAGGCGTGAGTCTACGCGCGCGGCCTCGCCGCGTGGCGGTGTTCAGCGCGACGCTCGCTAGAATACTGACGAACGGGTACGTGAATCAGATCGGATCTAACTGAACTCCGCCTGGATCACGTTCCCCGCGCACGAGGTCACTGGGGACCCAGTGTGTGCAAGCTACGCGAAACGGTTAGCGAAAGTCCGCTTCAGAGCCGTTCTCTGCCTGACGCGCGTGCATAAAGTCGGCACCACGGGATTTCCTTTGTTCTCAGTCCCGATGCAACGACGCGTCGTTCATCGCTTCACATAAGTGCCGATTAGCGCCGCGTGCGCTATACGTACCCCTGCATGGCCTTTTCAAGCGCCGCCTTGGTGGGCACTTTCAAATCGGGCAGTACAGCGTCGAGCGCATACAGGTTGTGGAAATGCAGGTATGCCGCGCGGGAATCTCGCCGTTCTGTTGAAAGGCTTGCGATGTTAGCGTCGACGTCATGGTGCGCTCCTTGGCGTCAACCATGGATGGCTGTCCCGGCGGGACGATCAACAAAGGTCACCGGGAGCGCAGCCAGTGAAGGCAATACCCGCGCCCAAGCCGCTATTTCAAAGCGCTTCGTTAGGGGGCGTTGGGCACGTTGAAGTCTGTCATCGTCACGACCACTGCTGCGAGCTCCCGCATATCGCGTGAAGCCCCGCTGCAATGCGGGGCCTTTCATCTTGCGATGTGGCATCAATGTTTGTGCCGGTGCATCCAACCCATATGGTGCGAGTCAAGCCACTGAGTCATCCCCTCTGCGGGGTGATCGCGCCTGTAACGTTGTGCCACCATGAACGCGGCGACCAACAAGATCGCCAAGCCGACAACGAAGTAGATCATAGACTGGGTCATGGCAGTCTCCTAATTGGGTAGCGACCATGGTGATATTGTAGGTCAGCCGCCACCGAAGTGGCGTGCGATCCACGAGCACGGCTTCACCGTTCGCATCAAAACGCGAGTTGCGCGGACGCGGCGCGTTGGCGTCCAAAGCCGATCCGCTCCAGCCGTTCATCCCTCCCTGAAGCGGACGCTTGCTGTCAACGACTGCCGGCGGGCGCAGGCCGTTGGCCGTCCAACTGAGCGGGGTTTAGGCCGCCGCTCGGCGGCAGTGCCAAGACGCTGGTCACTTTAAAAAGGAGGACCGTGTCTCGGCTTCACTCGCCGTGAAGGCGACATGATCCTCTCGAATGTCACTTACTTTTCAGTCCGTCTCGCCAGGCGATCGCTTCGAGTTCGACCCGGACTGCGTCCTCGACGGCCACTACGGGGTGCGCGCGAAATTCAAATGCAGGGAATGTCGAGCAAACTTTGTGAACCGCTAACGGATCGTCGCAGTCAACCAACATGTGCCCACCCCACTCTCCCACACGCACCACGAAAAACTCGATCTTGAAGTTGTCGGGCGCCTTCCATTGACTAAACACATCAAGGATTCGCTTCTGGGCATTCTCGTACTCCACAGGCGAACCTTGTGTGCGTTCGAACCAGCTAATCATGTACTTCATTGCCATGCTCCTTTTAATCATTGATGTCGCCAGAACGCTTGCCGTTTGGACGGGCTAGCGAATCAGCAAACTACAATTGGAGCAGCGGCGACGAATGCCCATTGCGGTTGGCCCTTCTTATGCGCCGCTTCAAAGCGGCCAATGAGGGTCGTTTTACGTGTTCAAAATCGGACGCCAACGCACGACGATGACCAACGACGGCGGCCCCAAAACCGTGCTTCAAAGACGACGGCGTTGGTCCGGTCGCCATCAAATCAGATTAGCTCATTGCCGAAGGAATTCGATGGAAATGTAACTGCGAGCTGGTTCGCGGAGCATCAGACAACTGATGTTTGCTCGTGTCGGGAAAGCCATGACCTTGATGCATGGGTTGACACAAGCGTGCGCGGCGACCGCTGCCGCAAATCTGGGCGCACACATCCGCTTGGAACGGAGCGTGGCGAGACTTGACATACAAGCGGATGATTCACGCGCTGAATCGGAACGGATTCGATCTGACGGGATGAGTAAAGGCAGCGCACTTTTGTCCGAAGTTACTCGGACGGGCTCGCTCGGACATGAGTTTCGTAGATCGCAGTATATCGCCCCGAAACCGAAGGGACGTGCCTACCCGGTTGCTCACCCCACCAAAGAGGATGAATTGTCAGCAGGTAGAGCTCAGCTCTTTCTGGACGTTTTCGCGACAAATGGCGTGGGTATGTGCTGAACCTTCTCGCTCCCGCACTTCGGACAATTCGGATGAGCGGTTTCATGTTCAACGAGATGTTCGGCATGCTCGAACGTCTCACCGCACTTCTCGCAACGATACTGGTAAGTCGGCATGGCATTCCTCTAACGCGAATCCCGCACGTCGTGCTGTCCAGATACTGCCAGCGATGCACGGCAACATACTAGCCCATTCTAATGCAGAAAACGGCCGCATACGCGGCTCGCCAAGCGCTCATCGTACACTCCGCAGCCAACGCCAGCACCCCAGTTACGGCTAGGTGAGTACACGTCCCAGCCGACAGGCGTTGACGGCATGCCGCTCGTCGCGACGAGCCGCACCCGTCCCACAAGAGACCTTCGTTCAGCGGCGCTGATGCTACGTTAATTATCAGACCAGCCGTCGAACTGATGCCGTCGTTTGCGCCAACACCGCGGCGCGAAGCCAACCGATAGCATTGATACGGTGCGCTTCCTTGTGTCCCTAATCATTCAGGCCGACCTCAGCGGTTACGTGCCGATTGGCGCGATGGCCCCGCATGCGGCAGCATCCGTTGCAACACGTGGTCTCGCAGAACAAGGCGATGGAACAACGCTGCCGCCACGTGCAGACCAATCAGCGCGAACAGCACCCAGGCAAGGATGCCGTGCACATCCCCCATCTTGTGGCCGAAAGCCGAGCCCGGAGCGCTCAGTGCCGGATACGGCACGAGACCCAGCAACCGAACCGTCCAGCCGCGTGAGGACGCGTTGATCCACCCCAACAGCGGCACTAGCACCAGTGTTGCATAGAGCAGAAGATGCGTGACGCGCGAAGCGATGCTGAAAAACGGCGGCAGGTCGTCCGGCGTGGGTCGGTGCGTCAATCGCCAGATCACCCTTAGCAGGATGACGACGATGAGTGTCGAGCCGACACCGAGATGCCAAGCGATCAATCCGATGGGTTGCGTGTCCTTTTGGACGTCGGGCATCGTCCAGCCAATCATGAACTGCATCGCGATCAACAGGACGGTTAGCCAATGGAGCGCCCGCGCGACTGCGTCATATCCCGGACGCGTGCTTTCCTGGAGGTTTGCCACTCTCACTCCTTAGCTTCGACGGAACGTAATTGCACTTGTAAAACTTCACCTGAGGGCTCTTGATTCGATTGCACACAAATGCGCGTCGCCAAGGTTGAGCAATGCTATCGACTTCAGCTTAAGGAAACCTGATGCCCAACGCGGCGGTCCGTCTGACCAACTCTACGGTCGATCGTCGTGGAATGGCCACGCGGCCAGAAAGTGACCAATGATCGCAAGCCCGGCATCAAATTGGATGCCGTTGAAATTTCGTGGAAGCGCGAGTATTCTCAGCGACGGCGTTCTTGCTGCAAATCTCTCACGTCCTTCCGAACGCCTATCGCGGGAAATAGACATGCGCCTGATAAGTTGTCTGACTGTTGCACTGATTTCATGCCTGCCACTGCCCGTGGCTTTTTGCACAGTTCGACAGTGAAGAAACGGACGTGCGAAGTGATAGCGAGGTGAAGAATTGCTCGGCACGATGTCCGCCGAACAGCGGGTGGCGACGTTCCTGCTGAATCTGTCTGACCGCCTGAGAATGCGCGGATATTCGCCGGCCGAATTTCACCTGCGCATGACACGCGAGGAAATCGGCAGCTATCTAGGGATCAAGCTCGAAACAGTGAGCCGGATGCTCTCCAAATTTCAGCGCGACGGATTGCTCGATACACACGGCAAGGACATCCGGATTCTCGATCACGAGGGCCTTGTGCGGGTTTGAAGCCGGAATCGGCTCGCATTCCGGCTCGCGGCGGTCAACGCCACCATCGTGGAGCGGCGTCAGCCATCAAGACCGACCACGCTATCGGATGACGAGCACGGCCGCACCTGTCAGCCTGCCATCGCGCAGATCGCTCAGCGCCCGATTGGCCTCCGTCAGCGGATAACTCGTCGTTTCAATCGTGAGACGCGTCTCGGCTGCAATTCGCATGAAGGCGAGCCCATCATCGCGGGTCAGATTCGCGACCGACACCACGCGTCGCTCGCCCCACAGAAACGCGTAAGGGAACGACGGAATATCGCTCATGTGAATCCCGCCGCAGACCACCACACCACCCTTCGCAACCGCTTGCAATGCTTGCGGAACGAGCGCACCGATCGGTGCGAAAAGCAATGCCGCATCGAGTTCGTCGGGCGGCGCCTCGTCGCTGCTGCCCGCCCACGCCGCGCCGAGACGCAGCGCGAGTTGCTGGGCTGCGTGATCGCCGGAGCGCGTGAACGCATACACTGTGCGTTGCTGATGACGCGCAACCTGCGCGACGATATGCGCCGCGGCGCCGAAACCGTAGATGCCGATCCGCTGCGCGTTGCCCACCATGCTCAAGGTGCGATAGCCGATGAGACCGGCGCATAGCAGCGGCGCTGCCTCGAAGTCCGTGTACTGCTCCGGCAGATGAAAGCAGTAGCGGCTGTCGGCGACGGTGCGCTCAGCGTAACCGCCGTCGATCGTATAGCCCGTGAAGCCGGGTTCGTCGCACAGATTTTCCCGCGCCGACAGGCAGTAGCGGCAATGCCCGCAGGTGTGGCCGACCCACGGCACCCCCACCCGGTCGCCAACGGCGAACCCCGTCACGCCCGCGCCGAGCCTGGCTACCGTGCCGACGATTTCGTGGCCCGGAATGACGGGCCGTTTGGGATGCTCGAGTTCATGGTCCACCAGATGAAGATCAGTGCGACACACGCCGCACGCGTGAATATCGATCAGGATCTGGCCGGGACCGGCCGCGGGGTCGGGCACCTCCTGCTCTCGCAGCGATGCTGCGCTACCGTCGAACACCATTGCACGCATACCGTTCTCCTTGAAACTCCAAGCCGGTTCGCACCGGGAAGGACACGACCCCACTCGGCCGCCTCGCTCGGAATTCACTCGCAAAACCGGAAATAACCGTTGTGTAGGAGCATAGGTTTGCCGCCGATCTCGTTGAGCAAATGTCGCGCTGCGTGTTCGATAGGATGCCGGTTCGAGTTGAACGCGCCAATCAGATCATCTTCGCGCAGGGAAGCGGCACCGAAATGATCTTCGAGCGCTTCGGCGGTGATCGCGCACTGGATGCGAACAGCATTCACTTCGGCCGGGAACGCGACGACGAGGTCGCGCGCGCAATACTCAGGACACTCTTCGGGGAAATGGATCTTCATGACCATCACCTGATTCGCTGCGCAGGAAAGGAAGCTGTAACGGGGCGCGCCACCCTTCGAAGCGGTCGGCCTGCGCGACGCCCGCCTGTCACCAGCATAGGAGCTATGCGCGGCACGTCAAATTCGGGCCGTGCATCCAGGTTGACCGAGGTCAATGGCACAGGACTCGCCGCCCCTACTGGTGAGCGTTGCGCAACGGAACGGTTTTCGCGTAGCGCCGAGCACTCACCGGGAGGAGGTACTCGCATGGTTTCGCATTCGAATGCACAAGACGCGGACGAACCTCTTGCTGAAATCAACATCACGCCGCTGGTCGATGTGATTTGTACTGGTCGTGATTCTTCTGGTCATGGCGCCAATGCTGACCGGATCGCTGCGGATCAATCTTCCAAAGCCGCTCGCAACGGCGTGGGACGCCGCGTTACGAGTCAGGATTTCGCGCTGCCTCACGACCCCAACTCCGCCGGATGAGCGCACGCGAGATTAACGCGAGCTGCATACTGCTGATCCGGGCACGAAACACCGACCACGCCGGTAGTGAAACCGAACCACCACAGTAGCGACAGTCAATCACCGCACCAGCGCGTTTCTCGCAGCCAGCGCGCCCTACATCCCCCAACGCAACGACGGCGTATGGACCGGGCTGTCCCAGTGGCGGGCCATTTCGTCGTCCAGCACACATAACGTAATCGAGGCGCCCGCCATCTCGAGCGAAGTCGTCAGCGCACCCACCTGTGCCCGGCCGACCTTCAGGTCGCGTTGCTGAAGCCACGCGCGCGTCGAGTTGAAGAGCAGGTAAAGCTCGCCAAGCGGTGTTCCACCAAGGCCGTTGATGAGCACCAGCAATTCAGCCCCGGCTTGGGGCTTGAGGTCATCGACGATCGCTTTGAGCAGCTCTCCCGCAATCGCATCGGCGCCTGAGAACTTTGCGCGGCGCCGGCCCGGCTCACCGTGAATGCCCACACCCACTTCGATCTCATCATCGCCAATCTTGAACGTCAGCGTTCCCGCGGCCGGCACGGTGCAACTGCTGAACGCCACACCCATCGAAGCGGTGCGCTTGTTGATCCGGTCGCCGAACGCCTTGCACTGTTCAAGGTCGGCGCCGCTTTCGGCCATGCTGCCTACCAGCTTCTCAACGATCACCGCGCCAGCTACACCACGCCGCCCGGTGGTGTAGCTGGAGTTTTCCACTGCCACGTCATCATTGATCAGTACCATCGCGTTTGGGATCTCGGACATCTCCGACGCCATTTCGAAGTTCATCAAGTCACCCGAATAATTCTTCACGATGAATAGCACCCCCGCACCGGTATCGACAGCGTCGGCAGCGGCCATCATCTGATCCGGCGTAGGTGATGTGAAGACTTGACCGGGACAGGCTGCGTCGAGCATTCCATAACCCACAAATCCGGAATGCAACGGCTCATGCCCCGAACCGCCGCCCGATATCAATGCCACTTTGCCCGGTTTAAGCGTCTTACGGCGCACGTACACCGGTTCGTTGTTGAGCACGACCAGGTCGCTATGCGCGGATGCAAATCCCGCCAGACTTTCGGCGAGGAAATCGTCGACGTGGTTGATGAATTTTTTCATGGTCTGGCCTCCTTTCACACCTGGTTGCGCGCCAGATGCGCGCATACGGCGGTGATCATGATCTGACTGGAACGCGCACCGGGGTCGATATGGCCGCGCGAGCGTTCGCCCAGAAACGATGCCCGCCCTTTGGTCGCGAGCATATCGCGGGTGGCGAGCATGTTCTGCTCGGCCACCTGCGGCAATTCATCCAGCACTGTTTTTCGCGACGTAAGTGATTCGATGGTCGCAAGCTCCTTGAAGCGCGCGGCAACGGGAATCAGCACGTCCATCATCGTTTTGCTGCCTACGCCCGTCTTGCCCCGCTGTCCGACCGCTTCGACGCCCGCCGCAAACATGAGGGCGGTGCCCGCAACATCCAGCGGATTGTTCGCCGATGCTTTCGCCATCCCGTTCAGCAACGAAAAGAACAGCGGCCCGGATGATCCGCCGACCGTCGACAGCACCTTGTTCGCCGCGAGTTCCAACGCGGCCCTTAAGGTTTCCGCTTCGATGTCCGCACGCATTGCAAGCAAGGCCTCCATGCCGCGCAGCAGATTGAAGATGTGATCGCCATCGCCGATCTGCTGGTCGAGTACGGCTATTTCGTCCGTGTGTTCCTTGAGCGCTGCGTATGCGGCGTCGATACACTCCATGACCGTTTTGCCGTTCATGTCGGGATCCTCCTGCCGTCTGCACGGAAATATAAGAGGCTGCGAGCGGGCAGCGAAACGCCCACCGACTGCCCCGGGCTGAAATTGCGCTCGGCCATCGTGGTCGCCACAACCGCAGTTCCT
Source organism: Paraburkholderia sp. RL17-347-BIC-D (assembly GCF_046027915.1). Lineage (NCBI taxonomy): Bacteria > Pseudomonadati > Pseudomonadota > Betaproteobacteria > Burkholderiales > Burkholderiaceae > Paraburkholderia > Paraburkholderia sp. RL17-347-BIC-D. The sequence goes on along the minus strand of NZ_JARESS010000059.1, from coordinate 18,837 downwards.
GCGTGCTCCAGAATCAACAGATGACGCAGCGGTGAGTATTCGAGCACCTTCAGGTCGAGTGCGTCGCGTGCATGATGGGTGCCGGGTGAATCACGCGCGTCGCCCTCGTGCAGGACCACGTCTTCAGGACGAATCGCCACGGTCGCGGTGCCGGTCGGCACCGCTGCTGAATCGAACAGCGTTGGCGGCAACAGGTTGATCGGCGGCGAGCCGAGCCGCTGCGCCGCGCTCAATGAAACCGGATTACCGTAGACCTCGCGCGGTGTGCCGAGTTGCACCAGACGGCCGTGTTCAAGAATGCCGATGCGGTCGGCGAGTGTGGTGGCTTCCACCTGATCATGCGTGACATAGAGAATGGTCGCGCCAATCGTACGATGTAGCCGCTTCAGCTCGATACGTAATTCCTCACGCAGTTTTGCATCGAGCGATGACAGCGGTTCGTCCATCAGAAACACTTTCGGCTCGCGCACGAGCGCACGCCCGATCGCGACTCGCTGCATTTCGCCGCCGGACAAATGCGTTGCCATGTTGTCGAGCTTCGCTTCCATATGCAGCATCTGCGCGACCGCATGCACGCGCGCGCGGACCTGTTCCTCGCTGCTGCGACGACGTGGCGAGCGCAGCGGAAACGCAAGATTGCCGAACACAGTCAGATGCGGATACAACGAGTATTGCTGAAAGATAAACGCGACATCGCGATCGGAAGGATGGACGCCGGTGGCGACCGCGCCGTCGATCAGCACGTCGCCGGCATCGGGACGTTCCAGTCCCGCGACCAAACGCAGCGTAGTCGTTTTGCCCGCGCCGCTCGGTCCGAGCAACACGACGAATTCCCCGTCTTTAACCTCGATCGACAGGTCGTCCACCGCAACGATGTTGCCGAAGCGCTTCGATACATTGCGTAGCTGGACTTCAGCCATGAACGTCTCCGTTGACAGAAAGCGTGGAAGCAGCGCCCGGCAGCAGGCGTTCAGTAGCGGCGTCATAAAGCAGCGTGCGTTCTTTCCGAAACGACAGACCGACGATCGTGCCCGCGGCAACACCAGCGTCTTTGCTTGCCCGCACGCGCACGACGCCGAGCGCGGTTTCAACCGCCAACACCTGGTGCGAGCCGAGGTATTCGTCGGCGATCACCTGACCGCGCAGCGGACCGTGCTCGTCGATCATGACGTGCTCCGGTCTGATTCCCAGCAATACGTGCGCGGCAGCGGCATCGCAACGCGGTACGGAAACCGACGCGCCATGCAGACTCACCTGCTCCTGTCCCTCCGTAACCGGCTCGTCGACGGGCAAGAAATTCATGGGCGGACTGCCGATGAAGTTGCCGACGAACACTGTCGCGGGGAAGTGATAAATCTCATGGGGCGAGCCCGCCTGCAACACTTCACCTTGATTCATCACGACGATATCGTCCGCCATGGCCATCGCCTCACTCTGATCGTGTGTGACGTACACCGTGGTGGCGGCGAGCGCGTTGTGCAGTTTGCGCAATTCCAGACACATCAGTTCACGAAAATCCGCGTCGAGCGTGCCGAGCGGTTCGTCCATCAAAAATGCCTTCGGTTGCCGCACGATCGCGCGGCCGAGCGCCACGCGTTGCCGGTCGCCACCGGACAGGCCGCCAGTCTTACGATCGAGAATGTTCTCGATGCGCAGCATATGCGCCGCTGTATCGACCCGGGCAGCAATCTCGCTGCGCGACACGTGTTCGTTCCTCAGTGGAAAAGCAATGTTATTGCGCACCGTCATATGTGGATACAGCGCAAACATCTGGAACACGAAAGCAATATCGCGTTGCCGCGCGCGCAACGCAGTGACGTCCTCACCATCGATCAGGATCTGCCCGGAAGTCGGCAGTTCCAGCCCCGCAATCATCCGCAGCGTTGTGGTCTTGCCGCAGCCTGACGGTCCGAGCAGCACGACGAAGCGTCCCGCACCGATGGTCAGGCTGGTGTCACGCACCGCGACAAAATCGTCGAAGCGCTTGTGGAGATGAGCGAGAACGATCGTAGACATGATTCAGCCGGGAAAATGGCTGGTGACGACGAACGCGAGCGCGCCCACCAAAAGGACCGGAAACGACCAGGTGAAGAGCGCCAATGAAAACGGCTGCACAAGCATCGCTACACCTAAGCCGATCAGTACCGTCGATGCACCCTCGCTGTAGCTGCGACGAAACAGCCAGCGGTGCGGCGGAATGACATCGCGTTTCATTTGCGCACGGCTCCGAAGGTGATGCCCCGCAACAGATGCTTGCGCAGCAAGACGGTGAAAAAGAGAATCGGCAGCACGAATAATGTTGTTGCAGCTGCAACGGCCGGCCAGTCCTGACCGCCTTCTCCGATGATGAATGGAATGAATGGCGGCATGGTCTGCGCATCGCCGCTTGTCAGCAGCGAAGCAAATGCGTATTCGTTCCATGCAAAGATCAGGCAGAAGATCGCTGTAGCGGCAATGCCCGTCATCGCTTGCGGCAACACCACCTTCACGAAGGCCTGCAAACGCGTGTAGCCATCCACTAGCGCAGCCTCTTCATACTCGCGCGGGATCTCATCCATGAAACCTTTAAGCAGCCACACCGCAAGTGAGACATTCACCGCCGTGTACAGCACAATCATGCCGACATAGCTGTCGCTCAAACCCAGTGCGCGATACATCAGGTAGATCGGAATGGCGACGGCAATGGGCGGCATCATCCGTGTGGAGAGAATGAAGAACAGCAGATCGTCGGACAGCGGCACCTTGAAGCGCGAAAACGCGTATGCCGCCAGCGTGCCGAGAAATACCGCAAGAAACGTCGAGCCAAATCCAATGACAAGCGAATTCATGAAGCGCGGCAAAACCTTCGACGGTCCGGCGATCACCATGTTGCGCTTGCGCACCTCACGCTCATACCAGGTCCGCGCAGGCGGCAGGCTCGCAATGAACTCAGGTGTCTGCCGCGAGCGGATCGTGAGCAGGTTTACATAGCCTTCCATGGAAGGCTGGAACAGCACGACGGGCGGATACGCTATCGCATCTTCCTGCGTCTTGAAGCTCGTCAGGAAGATCCAGACCATCGGTAACGTAGCAATCAGCGCATACGTGATAACGACCGCAGCCGCGAAGCGCTTGGCGCGCGGAGATGACGCCACCACGGAATGTTGTGTCGTAGTCGGTCTCATCGCTGTTTGATCCGGTTAAGTGCCTTCACGTAAATGTTCGCCGCACCGAATACCGTCACGAAGAGAATGATTGCGAGCGCGGACGAATAACCTGTCTGCCACTTTTCGAACGCGGCACGCTTAAGCGTGATCGATACCGTTTCAGTAACCGAGCCCGGGCCGCCCGATGTCAGCAGGTTCACCATATCGAACATCTTGAAGTTTTCGATGCCGCGAAACAAAACCGCCAGCATCAGGAACGGCATGGTCATGGGCAACGTGATCGACCAGAACTGACGCCACGGCGTCGCGCGGTCCACTTCCGCTGCTTCGTAGATATAGTCGGGAATTGAACGCAGGCCCGCCAGGCAGATGAGCATGACGTACGGTGTCCACATCCACGTATCGACCATCACAATGGTCCACGGCGCGAGCGCTACGTCGCCGATCATCTGGAATGACCCCGGCGCGATGCCGGTGAAGAAGCTGACGATATCGTTGAAAAGCCCCGTCTGCGGTTGCAGCAGGAACGTCCAGAAGTTGCCCACTACCGCAGGCGATAGCATCATCGGCAGCAGGATTAGCGTAGTCCAGAAGCTATGTCCGCGGAACTGCCGGTTGATCAGCAATGCAAGACCGAATCCCAGCAGCACCTCCAACCCGACCGACCAGAACACGAAACGCGCGGTCACCTGCATCGCGTACCAGATATCTTCGTCGGTCAGGATGTCGACATAATTGTCGATACCGACGAAACGCGCCGGCACGCTCGGCATGTTCGACTTGAAGTTGGTGAACGACAGGCGAAGCGCCCAGATCAACGGAAAGATGTTGATCGCAAGAAGCAGCAGAATGGTCGGAAGAATGAAGAGCCATGCGATGGCCCGATCCGACAGTCCACTTAGCCGCTTCGCTATGCGCGTTGACGCTCCCGCTTCGAGACTCGTGGGAGAAAATGGCTTATCTGCCAACATGCCTGGCTCCTTTAAGCGGACCAGAGACAGGCCGTTCAGCCGTCGCCGGTCCAGTCCAGCTAAAACCTAATACTTCCCTTCTTGCTTAAAGACCTTGGTCCAGTCTTTCACCAGCAGATCCAACGCATCTTTGGCCGTGCCCTTATCGGCCACGACGTAATCGTGCACACGCTTCTGCATGTCGAGCAACAGTTCGGCATAAGCTGGCTCTGCCCAGAAGTCTTTGACGATTGCCATCGACTTCAGGAACGCGGGTGCGAACGGTGCGCTCTTCGGGAAGTCCGGTGCGTCCACCACTGATTTGGCCGCCGAATAGCCGCCCAGTTGCCACCATTTCTTCTGCACGTCAGGTTGCGCAAACCACTTGATATATTCGAGCGCGTCTTCTTTATGGTCCGAGTACGAGACGACCGAGATGCCCTGCCCGCCCAACTGAGTGTATTGCTTCAATTCACGCGGATTGACGAAGAAGCCGATCTTGTCGCCACCGACATTCGGGTCTTTATAAAGCCCTGGAAAGAACGCAAACCAGTTCATCTGCATCGCCACCTGACCCGACTTGAACGCGTCGAGCCCTTCCTGCATGTAGGCGTTGGTCATGCCTGGCGCCGTGCAGCACTTATAGAGTGCCTTGTAGTATTCGAGCCCCTTCACCGCGCCCGGCGAGTTCACGAAGCCATCGAGGTGATAGGGCTTCTTGGGATCCTGATACTCAAAGCCGAAGTTGTACAAGGCATTGGTCACGCCCATCGTGATTCCCTCGGATCCACGCTCCGTGAAGATATACACGCCATAGACTGTCTTTCCGTCAATCTTTCGACCCTGGAAGAATTCCGCAGTCTGCTTGAGTTCATCGAGCGTAGTAGGCGGCGCGAGCTCACGGTTGTATTTCTGCTTGAATTCCGCGCGCAGTTCTGGGCGCGCAAACCAGTCCTTGCGGTAAGTCCATCCGACCGCGTCAGCCATCGCAGGTAAGGCCCAATAGTTCGGCGTATTCTTTGGCCACTCCGAATATCCCACCACCGTTGCCGGCACGAAGTCGTTCATAGAGATCTTGTTCTTGGTGAAGAAGTCGTTGAGCTTCACGTAATGTCCATTGACCGCCGCGCCGCCGATCCACTGACTGTCGCCAATGATCAGATCACACAACTTACCGTGCGAATTGAGTTCATTGATGAATCGGTCGGCATAACTGGTCCACGGTACGAACTCGAACTTCATCTTGATGCCGGTCTTGGTCGTGAAATCCTTCGACAGTTCGACCAGTGCATTGGCGGGATCCCATGCCGCCCAGCAGAGTGTCAACTGCTTGTCCTGTGCCTGCGCGCCCGTTGCAGTGCCGAGCCCCAGCGATATGAGGGTTGCCGCCACTACCCTCGCTGACGTTAGACGTACCATGTCTCTTCTCCTTGTCTTTCTCGGGTCTCCAACCTGATGACATTCAGCGCCCATGCGCCGGGCACCGCATTTCGGCTCTGGCAGATCAGAAGTCGATCCGCGTGTCGCGAGCGTCAGGCATGCGCATTCTCACGAAGATAAATCCGGGTCTCCGGCGTGGGGATGGCAAGCGCCCCCCGGACGTCGTTAAGAAAATTAATCGCTGCGAGCCCAGCCCAATGGACAATGCCGCGCACGTCCTGATCGAGTATCACGTCGATCGCACGTTCCGACAGTTGGGTGCGGGTCTCCGCAGTGCATTCGTGGCCAATCAGGACGAGGTGAACCTTGTCGCCGGACTCCTGCAATGCCGCTGCAATGCCGGAGATGCCGCCGCCCGTCACATACACGCCGACCAGGTCCGCATGGCGCGCACTTAAGCCCTGTACGGCAAGGCCGGCGCCATCGTCGTCTTCGGCGAAGTCCGGTTCGGCGATCCAGCGCAGGTTGCGGAAGTCCTCCTCCAACACTTGCGAAAAGCCGGTGCGACGTTCCACCTGGTCATGCAGACGCGACGATCCCGATAGCACGGCAACAGTGCCAAGCTTCGCGCAAAGGAAGCGCCCCATCAGTAGTCCTGCCGTGCGTCCGGCAATCCTGTTGTCGACACCCACGTACGCGGCGCGCCGGCTTGCGGGTAAATCGGAGAACACTGTGACGACTGGCACGTGAGCGTCGCTCATCTCCTCGATGAAACGCTCAACCCACGGATAGTCGAGAGGTGCGAGAACCAGCGCGTCGTAGTCGATCACTTCAGCGGCGAATGCCGCGGTCTCGCGTTGGCTAGAAAAATCGCAGCGGTAAAACGAAGGCGTTATGCGATGCTCGCGAAAGAAGCTGGCCGACAGCGCAATATCGCGCTCGACGTGATCGAGAAAGCGGGAGTTCACTTGCGGCAGCACGAACGCGACTCGGAACGAGCTGACCTTTGCCGGCCGGCCGCGGCTCGCCCGCTCATCACGCAGATTCGCGAGTGCGAGATGCACGCGTTCGGCAGTTTCCGGACGCACAGCCTGATCGTCGCGCAGGACACGATCGACCGTGGCCACGCTGACGCCAGCCCGACGCGCAATCATCGTACGAGTAGCCGGCATGGGTCTCCTCCGGTGCCGAGCGAAGAATTGTTTTGTTTTACTGAAGGTAGTTTTTTCTAAGAAAAATGCAAGCTTTTTCTCCAAGGAAAAAGCGTCATTGCTTTGATGAACAGAGCGACCCTTAATAGGGCCCGCGAGCGCAAGGGACGGCGCAGCGGGCGCGGAATCGCGAATCGCACTGAGAGTTGACGGCGTGCGGCGGCGCCTAGCGCCCGAAGAGAGAATCCCGGCCAACTACCTACGGTCCGCGGTTTGTAGTTGATCTCCGCAGGCACCCACGACGCTTGAACGGTGGCGCGAACGAGGAATTTGAAGTCATCGTTTACCGCGTTGAACGCAGCGACTCCAAGGGAGATTGGGGGTGACGCCGGGCGGCGAGCGAGTTCTGAAGCAATGAAGTGCTCGCGTGTGCTTTGGGTCGCACAAATGGAAACGGCCATTTACCGACCCAAGTCTATTCACAATTCATTAGCCGAAGCGATCCGCCTCGGCCGTCCCACGCTCACGACACCGCCAAACACATACCTTTGCTGCGACACGGGACGGATTGTTACGGCTGTGCGCCGTTTCGGCTCGATAGATGAGCGACGGCTTTCCAGGCAGCACTGCGGGCGGCGACCAATGTCGAGGGGCATTCCGCGCGTGTGACATTGGCGGCCACACTGTCGCCGCGCAGCGGCCCGCCTCGATGCGGGGCCGCTACCCGTGCTTCGATCCGACAACGTCCAGCACCTCCGACGAAGACGCGGGTGTCGCGGTCAGTGCAGCCGCCGACGCTGCTTCAGCCGAAACCAACCCATTCAACCTTCGTTCGGATCATATGGCGACGCCCGGTTTTCAACCTTCCATTTCTTCTCAGCTTCCGTATCAGGCCGAGGTGGTCGAATGCCGTCGATCAACCACAATTCTCGCGGCGTTTCGCCGACATGCAACTCGTAGTGATAGCCTCGATCCTGGACGAATGGCGCAATCGCAGCGTTCGCCTTGCGCAGCCAGGACGCCGTCCACTCGACGTCCTTGGAAATGTGTCTGGCGAATTGGTCTAATCTGATTCTGACAAAGTCGCTTCGCGGCTCACCCCCCATGAAGAAGGTGTCTTTCGGCTGTTCATGAAACAGAACACCTACGTAGAAGCGAGGAATGATGTAAATGTCGGCGATTCGCTTGGCCATTTCCTGCTTGTCATCTGCCGTGTAGGCGCCGACCGGATGATAGATGTTCCACAAAGGCATTTTAGTCTCCATGCATCAATAGATGCCGCGTTTCTTAAGTCAGAACATCTAAGTCTCTTGCGAGAAATGATGAACTTGACATCAGTGAGGCGGCGGTATCGGTAGCCCAGGGACAGGCTACCGGTTAAAACCATTGCTCCTCGCAGCGCAGCGTTCTTAGGGACGGCGATCCCGCTCGGCACCGTGGCACGCTCTTACCCGGTTCTATTGGCGACCGGGAAGGCCGAGTATGCTGCGAGCCTCGTCAGGCGTTGCCACGTCTGCGCCGATACTTTTGACGATAGCGACCGCACGTTTAACCAGTGCCGCGTTGCCCGGTGCCAGTTCGCCTTTGGCAAGATAAAGATTGTCCTCGAGACCGACGCGGACATGGCCGCCAAGAATCACGCTTTGCGCCACGATCGGAAATTGGGCGCGCGAGATGCCGAACGCCGACCAATGCGCATTCTCGGGCAGATACCGCTTCATCTGAAGAAGGCTCTCGGTGTCAGCGGACGCTCCCCATGGAACACCAAGACACAACTGGAACAGCGGAGCCTGCAGAATCCCCTGCGTTTCGATCAGGTGGCGCGCGAGGCGCACGTGCCCGAGATCGAATACCTCGATTTCCGGCTTCACGCCTGCTTCCTCAATCAAGGTTGCCATTTTGACGAGATGGTCGGGGACGTTGACGAATGCGCGATTGCCGAAGTTCATGGTCGCTACGTCCAGAGTGCAGATTTCCGGACGCAACTCGAGCACATGTTGGACGCGGGCCTCGGGCGTCATCATCGTACTCAATTCACTTCCCCGGTTCGGGTCTTCGTCGCTCGGAACGAAACGTGCCCCTGGGCCCGTCGTCAGATTGATCAATATCGGGCACCCACTACCGCGGATACGGGAAACGACTTCTTTATAGAGCGACAGCTCAGTGCTTGGAACGCCAGTCCTGGGGTCACGAACATGGATGTGCGCGATGCTCGCACCGGCCTCACATGCAGCAATCGCCTCATTGGCGATTTGCTCGGGCGTCACGGGCACTGCAGGGCTCAGCCGCGGGGTATCGTCGCTTCCAGTTATCGCGCAACTGATAATCGTCTTGTTCATCATAGTGTTCGGTCAAAGGGAAAGAGGAACGAGGCGCCACAATCGGGCCCTTCGTCATGGGAGCAGCGTGAGGCTCCCCGTTCAAGCGGCCCGTGCAGGGCCGAACGGTGCCGCCCCGACGGGGGCAACCCTGATCAGCTTCTTGTTGACGAACTCGTCGAAGCCCAACTGAGACAGCTCCCGGCCAAAACCTGAACGCTTGACGCCACCGAATGGCAGTTCCGCCGCCGTGCCGAACGGCTGATTGACGAACACCATGCCGCTGTCGATCTGCGCGGCGACCCGCTCGCCGCGTTCGGTATCCGCGGTGAACACCGACGCGCCAAGACCGAATGGCGTGCCATTAGCGAGTGCGATCGCGGCAGCTTCGTCCTCGACGACGTGGAAAGCGGCGACCGGGCCGAACAGCTCTTCGGCAAATACCGGGTTTTTCGGCGCGATGTCGGTTAGAACAGTCGGTTGCAAGTAGAAACCCGGGCGCTCGACGCGCTTGCCGCCACATGCGATGCGCGCGCCGTGCAATGTCGCGCGATCGATCTGCGCAAGCAGCAGATTCAGCGCGCGCTCGGATGCTACCGGGGCGACGGCGGTCGCCGGATCGGCCGGATCACCGGTCTCGAGCGCTGCCATCCGCTTCGCGAAGCCTTCGAGGAATGCGTCGCCGCGTGCCTTGCCGACCACGATGATGCGCTTGGAGCTGACGCATAGTTGACCTGAATTGAACATGCGGCCCGCGACCGCGCTCTGGATCGCCCAGTCGAGCGGCGCATCCTCGAGTACGATAAACGGATCGCTGCCGCCCAGTTCGAGCACGACTTTCTTCAGATTGCGGCCCGCACGTTCGGCGACGGCGGCGCCGGCGCGCTCGCTGCCCGTCAGCGTCACACCCTGGACGCGCGGATCGTCGATGACGCGCCCGGCCTGCTCGATCGAGATGAACAGATTCGTATATACGCCTTCGGGCGCACCCGCTTCCTCGAACAGTCGCGCGAAGGCCAATGCCGATTGCGGCACGTTTTCGGCATGCTTGAGCAGCAGGACGTTACCCACCATCAGTTGGGGCCCGGCCACTCGCGCAATCTGGTAGTACGGTAAGTTCCACGGCTCGATGCCTAGCAGCACACCGACCGGCTCGACGTGCACGGCCGCGCCGGGCGCTTCTGCAAGCGGCCGGGGCTGCAGATAGGTTTGTGCGTGCTTCGCGTAGTAGTCGAGAATGCTGGCCGCCGATTCGACTTCCCTAAGCGCTTCACCGCTGCGTTTGCCCATTTCCAGCGTCAGATAGCCGGCGTATTCGACAGCCTTTTCCCGCAACAGCGCCGCGGCGCGCGACACAATGCGCGCCCGATCGCTGACCGGACGGCGGCGCCAATCGGTTTCAAAAGCGCGATGCGCGGCAGCGAGCTTCGCTTCGAGCAATTGGTCGGATATGTCGTCGTAGGTGGCGAGCAGTTCGCCGGTAGCAGGATTGACAGTCGTGTACGGCATGGAGTTCTCCGCGAAAAGGTTGGCATTGAGTCATCGCATTGACTAATGTTAACGCCGTTATCTCACCTTCCGACCAAATTTTTTGACCAGGAATAACCCTCATTGAACTTGATGTTAACGATGTTACTATGGTCAGGTATTTTTTAAATTGAGGAAGCGAAATGGCAAAGGGATATTGGGTGGCAGCGTATCGGGCGGTCCATGACGCAAGCAAACTCGCTGCGTACGGCGTCCTCGCGACACAGGTGGTGAAAGCAGCCGGCGGGAAATTCCTGGTGCGAGGCGGCGAGGTCGTTGCGTTCCAGGCGGGTCTCAAGGAACGGACCGTCGTGGTCGAATTTCCGAGCTTCGAACAGGCTCTTGCCACGTTTCAGAGCGAGGCTTATCAGAAAGCGTTGGCCGTACTGGCGGACGGAGCGGAAAGGGACGCGCGCGTCGTCGCAGGCGTCGACGACTGAGAGGCTCGCTGGAGGCCAACGAGGCCGGGTGCACTGTATGACAGCGCGAGCGTTGTTCGCTCTGGGGCCGCCAGCATTCCATCACACGCCTGATGTCCAGGCTATCTGATGGTTGAAGTGCTTCGCGATGCACGGACGGGACCAACCTCAGGTCTTGACGGGCACACGCATATCGAATCGATCGTGCCATTCTGTTGTCGTTCGGTATGCTACCGATATCGCATCACAGACTGCATTACGACGTTCGAATAGTCGAACTCCGTCTCGGGTCTCGCCGTAGTCTGATTGTCTTTGCTGCGACAAAGAAACGAACCTCTCCAGTCCTTCCTTTTTCGGTCAGGGAAAACGCTGGTAACAGAACAACACTCTCATGTTATGCTTGTTAACATATAAATCGAAAAACACTTGAACCTGACGAAATGGAGCAAGAATGGACGAAGCAATTGTTCTGAAAGAACTCAAAGGTCATGTGACGGTTCTTACGATGAACCGTCGCCCACATAACCTGATGGGTCCGACGCTGTATCGCGCGCTACTCGAAGAATTCGACGAAGCGGTGAAACGCGGCTCGCGCGCGATCCTGCTGCGCAGCGGTCTGCGGCACTTCTCGGCCGGTGCCGAAGTCTCGCTTTTTCCGGATCGCATTGCCAGGCAGGGCAAGGCGCTGATGGATCCGCTCGAGGTGCTTCGCGGCTTCGAGACACTACCGATCCCGATCGTCGTCGCGGTGAACGGTACATGCCTTGGCGGTGGCTTTGAAGTGGCGCTCGCCTGCGACTTCAGCGTGGTCGCCGAATCGGCCAAGATCGGGTCAGTCGAGGTCGCGCTCGGCCTGCATCCGCTGCTCGGCGGCATCCAGCGTCAGGTGATGCGGGCCGGCCCAGCGCGTGCAAAAGAGCTCGCGATGCTCGGCCGCCGTTACGACGCGGCAACGCTCGAACGCTGGGGCCTGATCAATCTCGTCGTGCCCGACGACAAACTCGATGAAGTCGCGCTGTCGGTTGCTCAGGAACTGGCGGCCGGCCCGACCGTCGCGCATGCCGCGACCAAGCAGCTCGTACGGGTCGCGGTCAACGAGGGTGTCGCTGCCGCCGACGAAGCGATGTTCGAAGTGCAGAAGCCAATCTGGGCGTCGCAAGATCTCAAGCGTGGGCTTGAGGCCTTCGATACCGCCGGCCCCGGCACCGCCACTTTCGAAGGGAATTGACATGGCCGGACCACTCGAAGGAATCAAAGTCGTCGATTTTTCGCGGGTGCTGGCAGGTCCGCTGTGCGCCCGGACGCTGGCCGATCTCGGCGCCGACGTTATCAAGATCGAGCCGCCGCGGCCCGATGTGTCGCGTGCCGCATTCCCGAATCGCGACGGCATGTCGGGCTACTACGCGCAGCAAAATAGCGGCAAACGCAACGTCAGCATCGATCTGAACGCGCCGCACGCACGCGAGCTTGTGCTACGCCTGTGCGACGAGGCGGACATCATCGTAGAGAATTTTCGGGCCGGCACGCTCAAAGGGTTTGGACTCGACTACGAGACGCTCGCGAGGCGCAATCCAAAGCTGGTCTACGTCTCCATCACCGGATACGGCCAGCGCGGCCCCTGGGCCTCGCGCATGGCCTACGCGCCGACAGTGCAGGCTGAAACGGGATTCACGCACAACACATTACGCCATTTCGACAGCGCGGGTGACGGCCCCAGGTGGACCGATCCCCTGTCGCACGCGGACGTCTATGCTGGCCTGCAAGCGACGATCGCCGTGCTCGCAGCAATGCGCAAATGTGAAGTAACGGGGCGCGGCCAATACATCGACGTCGCGATGGCTGCCGTGATGCTGTCGATCAACGAACGCGCTCACCTCGATCTCGCGGGTGTCGATACCGGTGCAGAGCCAGGCATTCTCGGCGCCGCCGACGGCCCGCATTTCGTCGGCCCCGGCGGCGAAGAGTTCGTGGCAGCGCAAAGCATCATCGGCAGCAACACGTTTCCGAATTACTTGCGCGCCATGCGCCGTATGGACCTTGCGCAGGATCCACGCTTCAGGACCGCTGAGCGCCGCCTGCAGAACTACAAGGCACTGCACGCAGTGATCCAGACGTGGATGCTCTCGTTCCGCGATCTCAGGACGCTCGATGCGCAGCTCGACGAGGCCAAGATCGCGATAGGCCAGATCCGTACGCTGAAGGAATTGGCAGAGACCGATTGGGCGAAGCAGTGGGGTGCTGTGCACGAGGTCCCGGATCGCCGCGGCGGTTCGTATCTCATCCACGGCTATCCATGGCGCTTTTCCGATGACGAGCTTGGAATGCGCAGCGCACCGGCATTTCGCGGCGAACACAACGAGCAGGTGTTCCGCGGTGCGGGCTTGTCGGAGGGCGAGGTTCGCCGGGCGATTGATGCGGGCATTCTGGTCGGCGGCCCGCCACCGTCCGCGAAGGAGATCGACGCCGCTGTTGTTGCGGAAGCACGGGCCAACTAAATGCAACCTCGTGTCGCGGCGCGCTAACGGGCTGTAGCCCGTGCGCAAGCGCTGTCGCGACAGTTGCACGTGACAGGCGGCGTCTTGCACTGACACGCCACCGTCGCGAGCGGTCGATTGCGCTGGAGTAAAACATGATCGTTACGATAGATGAGACCCACGACGCCGCGGCGCTCAGTTGGGTTGAAAGCGCCAATACGCTGGAAACCGATTTCCCCTTGCAGAACCTTCCTCTAGGCGTATTTCGTACAGAGGCAAACCTTATGCCGCGAATCGGTGTGCGTATCGGCGATGCTGTTCTCGATGTGCATCGATTGCTCTTGGCGGACGCAATTGAGGTGCATTCGCCCGAAGACGACGCACTGCGGCAGAACACCTTGAATGCATGGATGGCGTTGGGACGGGCGTCTTCGTCGGCATTGCGGCGCAAACTGTTTGCGCTCCTGCATTCGTCCACGGAAGGGGCGGTTCGCGAGACCGTGTCGAATTGTCTGGTGCCCGCGAGCGCATGCACGATGATGTTGCCATCGCAGATTGGAGATTTCACCGACTTTTATACGTCGATTTATCACGCGAGACGGGCCGGCGAACTCGTGAGGCCGGACGCACCCGTCCATCCCAACTTCAGAAGCATGCCGATTGCCTATCACGGACGAGCGTCGTCGGTGACGGTCAGCGGTGAGCCATGCCGTCGGCCACTCGGACAAACCAGTGCGACGAGTGGATATCGGCCGACGACCAAGCTCGATTTCGAGCTCGAAGTCGGCTTTTACGTGGGCGAGAAGACGCATGCGATGAAGCGGTTGTCCGTCGACTCCGCTGAAGATCACCTGTTCGGTCTCTGCCTTGTCAACGACTGGTCCGCGCGGGACATCCAGCGCTGGGAAAGCGCACCGCTGGGTCCCTTTCTGGCGAAGAGCTTTATGACCAGTGCGTCGCCATGGGTGGTCACGGCAGAGGCGATTGCGCCATTCAGGGTTGCCGCGCCAATACGTGGCGACGACGCGCCGCCGCTTGCGGCACACCTTACGTCGGCTTCCCACACAGCCTCGGCAGCCATCGACATCTCCCTGCGCGCCACGCTGCAAAGCCGAAGCATGAGGCAGGCGGGCATAGCCGGCGTCGATATGGCGACCCCCAACTTCAAAGATCAGTACTGGTCCGTATCGCAGATGCTGACCCACCACGCCAGTAACGGGTGTCCGTTGCGCAGCGGTGATCTGATTTCGAGCGGCACCGTATCGGGACCCGAGCGCGCTGACAGCGGATGTTTGCTGGAGCGGACCCGCGACGGGCGGGAACCGATCACTCTGCCGACGGGCGAAGTGCGAACGTATCTCGAAGACGGGGACACCGTCTCTTTTTCCGGCCGATGCAGGCGGGCAGGTTTCAGGACGATCGGCTTCGGAGAGTGCGTCGCAGAAGTGACCGGCGACCTTTGATAACCGCAGTGCGCCTCGTATTACCGGTATCAACACAACACGTCGGAGGACCGAATGGAAGTGGTGAAGCAAGCCTGTGTAGACGGGTCATCATCAGATGACAACGCCCTCCTGCGGAAAGCCTACGCTTCGGCCCAATGGAGGATACTGCCGATATTGTTTGGCCTATGGATGCTGGCGTGGGTCGGTCGTTCGAACGTTGCTTTTGCGAAGTTGCAGATGGTCGTGGATCTGCGATTCAGCGAAACGGTATATGGATTAGGCGCCGGGCTTTTCTTCGTCGGCTATGTGCTGTTCGGCGTGCCTACGACCATGTTGCAAAAAAAGTTCGGTGCACGCGCCGTGCTTGCCGGTGTCGCCGGCGGCTGGGGCATGACGAGTGTTGCGATGACGTTCGTCAATAGCGCACCGACGTTCTACGCGTTGAGGTTCCTGCTCGGTGTATTCGAGGCCGGGTTCTACCCAGGTGTAGTGTTGTACTTCAATGCGTGGTTCCCGGGGACAAGGCGTACCCGCAATTTCAGTATTTTCCACTCCGGGTCGCTCTTCTCGACCGTCATGATTGGCTTGACGGGGGGATTCGTGCTCGAGCACTTAAACGGACTGGCCGGCTTCCAGGGCTGGCGATGGATGTTCTTCACTCAAGCTATCCCAACGATCGTGTTGGCGTGCGTCGCGTTCGCGATACTTCCGGACCTGCCTGGCGGCGCGAAGTGGCTTTCGGCGCGACAGCGTGAGCTCATCGAGGACGATCTCAGGAAGAATGCCGAAACGATGGACGACATCGGCGTAGACGAGCGTCCCCTGTTACTCAACCCCGCTGTCTGGATCCTGAGCGCCGCTTATTTCTGCCTCCTTGCCGCCACGGCGGCACTATTTTTCTTCTCCCCGACGATACTGCGTGAGGCGGGATTCGGCGGGTACAATGAGATTGGCCGTGCCGTTGCCGGTGCCTGCATTCTGGGGGCATTGGGCAATGTGCTCATCTGCAGCATCGGGGGCGCCCCGCATCGCCGCCGGCTCTTCTGTGCGCTGGCGTCGGTCTTCACTGCGGTAAGCCTCTCGGCGCTCGTGTTTGTTTGGCACAGTAGTACCACCGCGACTTTCTTCCTGCTTGTTCTTGGCTTCGCGGGAACGGGGGCTGGTATAACGCTCTTCTGGCAGATGTCCGTCGGCCTGCTCAGCGGTAAGTCGCTGGTCGTTGGCGTGCCGTTAATCAGTTCCGTCGCCAATGTCGCTGGCTTCGTTACGCCCTTTGTGATCGGGTATGTTCGCGACGCAACGGGAACTTATGCGAGTGGATTCATCATGGTGGCCTGTGTCCAGGCACTTGGCGTCGTTGTTCTTCTGTTCGGCGTGCAGCGCATTGTCAGGAGGCGATCGCCGGTTGGCGATATATCGGTTAAAAGTGCAACGTGATTAGTCGATGCCGACGTGGGCGCGGCAGGCGCTCCCGGCAAGTACCCGCGTTTTGCACCGAAAAGCCGTTCTGGGCACTGCGCACCTCTGAGCGGCCAGGCATGCGATGTATTCCGACGCCCAGCCCCGCAACCGAGCCGCTAGAATGCCAGTAGCGACGCATGCTTGTTTAACGCGTGATCCGCGATATTGCGTGCCTCTCTGCGCAGAATTTATAATCATTTCCTTGTTTTGCTCCTCGAACGAAGGTCACGTGAGCCCCAAGTCATCTATCCCGAAGAATGCGGATTACCACCATGGCAATCTGCGCAACGCGCTCATCGAAGCGGGGCGCAGCGCGCTCATGGAGGTATCGGCACAAGACTTGAGCCTGCGTTACCTCGCGCGCATGGTGGGCGTATCAGAAGCCGCGCCCTCGCGACATTTTGCGGGTATCGACGAACTGCTGGCCACGATCGCGGCAAGCGGCTATCGTGACCTCGCTGCGCTGCGCGTTGCGATCCGTGATAGCGAGGATACGGCGCTTGCCAAAGCGTACCGGATGATGCGGGTGTATGTTGAGTTCGCGCAGCGCCACAATGGGCTGTTCGGTCTGATGATCGGGCCTCGCATCGTGGCGCATCAAGCGTATCCAGAACTCGCCGAAGAAAGTAACAGGTCGTTCGGGTTGTTTTCCGAGACGATCGAGGCGCTGGCTATCGAGAGTGGTTGGGCCCACTCCGATCTCAAACTCGTGACCCATACCGCGTGGAGTACGGAGCATGGTCTCGCCACACTGCTCCTGGCCAACCGCGCGCCGCGCGCGGACACGAAAGTGGCGATCCCCAAGTTGATCGACTTCGTCGTGATGACACTACTTGGCGCCATCACGGCGGGTCCGGATCATCTCCAGAGCGTGATTCAGCAATGCGCGCCCCTTCAGAAGCCAGCGGTTACACGCACAGCTCGAAAGCGCGCCAAAGCGTAGGCGTCGTCGCTGTCGAGAACGCGGCACCGGTGACGCGCTCTGGAATATCGTTTTGAACGTGTACGACGTCCTAATCAATGAGTGTTGAGTTCGAGACGATGTTGTGGGGCACGGGGTTGAGCCGACATTTGAATGGCCGAGCCCGATCCGACGTTGGATCAGCGGAATGCTCCGCCATTGATCGGTGCGCCTTAGGCAGACAATCGACCCGCGACGTTCTTTCGGTTTTCTCCGAAGCACACACCGCGAGCGCACCGCAGCTCATATCGGGACAACTTCCATGACCCGCACCGGCGATGTGGTTTCAATCACGCGCTCAAGTCCCAAACCTGAACCCTGGAGCAGTTGGTCGAATTCAGCTCCTGTACGCTCCCGCGCGGTACCGAACATGGCCATCATCTGCGTGTCGACCAGATAACCGCTCGGCCGTCCGATCGCCGGGTCGGGCTCAAGGATCTGCTCCACGATCAGTAAGCGCGCGCTTCGGTTCATTGCGGCACGGCAGTTGCGAAGAATTCGAATGCAATCTTCGTCGGACCAGTCGTGCAGAACGCGGATCAGAAGGTAGATGTCCGCGCCTTCAGGAACGAGATCAAAGAAGCTCCCGCCCTGGACATCGATTCTTCCGTTCAATCGCGCTTCCGGCGGTATTGCGGCTACGACGTCATCGCGGTCAAAAATTACTCCGCGCGGCGACGGGAACCGGGCGAGTACACGGCGCAGCGCCTCTCCGTTGCCACCACCAATGTCGACGATTAGGTTCGCCCCGGAAAAATCATAGCTAGCGGCAAGCGCCTGGTGCCGATGATCGGGGAAGTTCGCCATGAAGGCATCAAAACTCCGAGCCTCGTCGGCGTGTTCACGAAGGTACTGGAAGCGGCTCATGTTCCAGGCGGCTTCATGCGGAGTGTCGCCGGCGAGCGCAGCATCCAGAACACCCCAAGCCTTCCACGAGCCGGGCGCAGTCCAGAACCTTGCTCCGTAGTGAAGGCTGTTCGGTTCATCGGTCCTCAGGAGCGCGGAGAGTGGGACACGCGTCCGTCCGTGCTTATACGAAAGACGCCGAATGCGGCCAGCGCCCGTAGCACTCGAAGCAGTGGCGAAGCAAGCACTGCACAGGCTGTAGCCAACTCGCTGATATTGCGGCTTCCCGTTCTCGGAATCTTGTCCGCGAGACCAAGATCAGCCACCAGCCGGAGCATGCGCGAGACCTGAAATCCGCGAATGAGAAGATGGAGGGCTTCTCGATCATCCTCAGTTTCATGATCGGTCACGGCAAACCTCCGCAGTTGATTGCCTGCACTCAAAACCAGGGTTCCGGCCACCTCTGAGTCGCGTTGACCTGACCGGGACCTGCAGATGGCAATGCACGAATCACAAGCTACCGCAACCTATGCAGAGTCCCTGCGGCTCCTATCCGGCTGCCGGCAAACGCCAAGGCTGCGCGCTCAAGAAAATCGTCAGTGCAAGCGGCCGGCGCTGCTGGGACGCTTCCGCCGACGCCTATTGGTCGATCACGAAACGCCCGCGCACGGCTCTGCGGCGATGATCCGACTCGACCCCATCACGCGATCGTTCACACCTTAACCGTCTGAAACTACGTCTCGGACAGCGACAGCAACT
>NZ_JARESS010000058.1:0-47212 GCF_046027915.1 Paraburkholderia sp. RL17-347-BIC-D | reverse complement strand
CGTTCGCGACGAGTGCGCTAAATGTGCGGTGCCTCACGTTACCGTACTGGCGACGGGTGGCACTATCGCTGGAACTGGCGCGAGCGAAACGGAAAACCACCGGCTACAAGTCCGAAGTCCTCACTGCGGACGTTCTATTGAAGTCGGTTTCGTCGCTTGGAAAAGGCGCAGGTGTCTGGCGAGCAGGCGCTGAACCTCGGAAGCGAGAACATCACTAATGAAATTTTGCTGAAGCTGGCCAGGCGGGTAAATACACTTCTGGCTCAACCTGACATCGCTGGTGTGGTCATCACGCATGGAACAGAGACGCTCGAAGAAACGGCCTACTTCCTCAACCTCGTGGTGAAAAGCGACAAGCCCGTGCGCCGGCCCGAATCCTCGCCCGACCGCCAACTCAGGTTGAACGGTTGTCGAGCTGACTGGCAAAGCAAGTTCGCTTGACCGTCGTTATTCGTGCCGCGCACGCTGCCTCGTGCTCAGGTGCAAAGGAGCTCACGCCTGCTGATTCCGGTGTCGATTTACGGGTCTTGCAACCAGGACGGCGTGTGCTATTGGGACTCGATTGCGTCGAGCCGCGCCTGCGCCGTCTCATCAGGATGCTGACGCTGATACGCCTCGAACACATGTGAGCAAAGTTGCGCCAATGCAGCAAGATGTACCGCCTGGTCGGGATGCTCTACCTCACCCGCGTTCAGCAAGTCGTCGAGTACAGGAGCAAGACGGCGCAGTTGCCGGAAAGTGGCGTCGTCAAGTTTCATGTTGGGTTTCCTATCTTCGGCCGATATCGCACAGGCGGTACGAAACTGGCTCACACCTATTCTTAAGCCCCCTATCACCGGAGGGAGCCGGCGGCCCACCGGCTTTTTTAAGTCTCTGCTTGGAAGGCATGCATCAAGGCTCTGCGCCAGATTTTGCACGGCCAACCGCGGTCAGCACGCCCGGGTCGGATGCGTGCTCTTTCAGGGCGGTGCCCCGTTGGGTCCGCCCGGTCCCGTGTTGTTATTTGGCGAGCTGGCAGGTCTTGGAATCAAAGCCAAGCGTCATGCTCTTCGTCACCTTGGGTATGACAGCCATGGGTTCGTCCGGTTTTCGGTCTAGATAGGTGACGACGATGGAGCTGCCATGGAACACAATCGACCGCGGCATGATGCGGTCGCCAAGGAAGATAGCGTTGGTCTTACTGCAGTCACTGAATGCCACCGCTACGTACTTGAAAATGCCGCTACCGCCTGGTTCGTCCGCCAGGAATAACGCGGCAGCAGGCTTCGAGTCAAGCCGGCCACCGACGGGCTTGCCGAACACACGCGTCACGTGTTGCGTCGCCGAGCCAGGCGCGGCCGGTATCGCTCGCTTGCCATTCGACAACTTCACGTCTTCGTTGTTGATGCGGAAGGTCGCATTCTCGTAGTCGACATCGACAGTTCCAGCCTGGGCCCGGACGGCTACCAGCACGAGGCAGGTCGCGATTGCGGCGGTGGTCAACTGCTTCCTCATGATTCATGCGCTCCGTCAGGAAACGTCTGCCGCGTAGTCGCGAAGTGAACGTTCCGAAGTTGTTGTTCTTCGGGCCGCTCTCGCCCGGCCTAACGCAGGGTGAGGTGCGTTGTGCGCGGCGACTGGAATCACGTCACGACGACGTGGTCGCAGAACCACTCGTTGAATGTGTCAAAGCCCTGCATGGTCAGCCCGAGCCGGTGCGCATTCTCGCAGGCCCGCACCAGCATCCAGCACGCGGCTTCCTCGAGGTCGGCTTCGAAGTCCGGCGCATTGGTTTTGTCAAAGTGCCGCAGCGCTGTGGCCACACAGCTCTCCGCGGCATTGAAGGCCAGGCGGCCCACCGGCCGGCCGTGCAGCTTCGTGTGCGCCAGGTCGGCCGCATCGAACTGCCAGTCCACGCCCGCCGGCGTGCCACAGCGTCTCGCCCAGTATACGTTCGGCCGCGATGGTCAGGGTGATAGCTGAAGCGAAGCGATGGCGCTCTAGAGCGACGGGTTTCGACGCGAGATGTGATAGAGCTGTCGCGCAGAGCAGCATCACATCGGATGTCGCCTGTGACTGAGTGGTTTCACATCAGTCTCCTCCGCGCTAGCCGTGGCTATCGACCCACGCACGACACCATGAAAGGCCTGCTGATTCTGCCTCTTCATTAGTATCGAAGGCGCCAAGCACTCCAGACGCCTCTACAACCTTCGAGTCGCGCATGATTGTGCCGCTTCCGGCGAATCGTTCCGGTCGCATGATATCTTCCTGCTGCAGGATGGCATGGCCCCACAGCGTGTACCCACGATATTTCTCAGTTTGCATCTGTTGACCTCTAAAGGTCGTCCGTACCGCTTCTTATCAGTGATTGCCTCAACTCTAGCGGCTCGACAAGTATCTACTGCTTGAGCCGTTGGGTGTCGATTCCGGCCATCTTCAACGTAGCGTCAATCATCTTCAGTTCCTGGACGAAATCGAGTGCCCATTCTTCGCCGTCGCAGCGCACGGTCATGCCGTTGTGCATCGAAATCAGATAACGCGCCTTGAACAAGGCATCGACAAGCTTCGATTCTCGTTCGGCTTCCCGAACCCACTCGTCCGCTCTCATGATGGAATCTCCTCTGAACAAAAGGAAGCTGGATGTTGAGCCGAGCGCGCGATGTCGCGAAGCCAGTTCCCCAAATAAAAGTGACAGTTCACCGCAATGAAATTGCGTGTACTATACTGTATAAATATACAGGTTTTTGATGCAACATGCCCAGCGCTTTAGCTACCGCCGAAGAGATACATCCGTCCTTGTGGCGTGCGTCGCAGCTCGCGCGTGGCCGTGGGCGGGTCATTGAGACCGGCTATCCCGCGCTGTCTGCCGAACTTCCCGGCGGGGGCTGGCCGCTCGGAGCGCTCGTCGACCTGATGGTGCAGCAAGCGGGTGTGGGCGAATTGCGGCTGTCGCGCCCCGCGCTGAGTGCCGCAGGCAATCGACCCGTTGCATTCGTTCAGCCGCCGCATACCCCGGACGGACTTGGACTTAGCTACATCGGACTTTCCATTGAGCAGGTCCTGCGGGTCAAGGCGCAGAAAACCGCGGATGCGCTCTGGTCAGCCCAAAAGGAACTCGGAGACATACGCCGCAGTATTTGCCAGCAACTCCACAACGAAGCGTTTATCGCGGCTGCCTCGCACGGGTTGTTCTTTCGAGTCGAATCATTGAGGGCTGGGAACAGGCAACCGTCATTGCCTTCTTTCGACAGAGCACCGTTGACCTACTGGTTGCTGGATTGAATCAGCAAGGCTGCTATGCGTCACGTAGTTGAAACGCTCTCTGCGACTACGGTACCGATGAATTGTCCTCATTACTGGATAGTCGGTGACTCTACGACCCCTCACTTTCATACGCGTGTACGAGTCCCTTCGGTCAGGCCAAAGCCGACAAACTACGATAGCGTGAAGCACTCGCGCAGTTACATCTTTATGTAACCCGTCACGCAAAGCCGCCGCGGTGGATTGGAAATGTGAAGGAGCCGCTGAAAGTTTCCGATTGCAGACGCGATTGATGGTGGTCCTGCTGGCAATGGTGCGTCGACGCCTGCAGGAATAGTCGCTGGTATAAAGCTGTTCGCCAGACTAGCCATAAAAAGAGCAATCGATGCGCGCATCGGTGGTCGTGGCATTTGCGGCAGCGGCGTAGTGATTGTCGCGTACTGACTTACAGACGCACCCCGACGAACCAAGGCGCCTGCTCTCTCTCAGGCACTTTGCTGTTCAGCGCCCGGCCGCGGAACGCCTCATTTGCGCTAGACTGGCTTTGAGCAACCGGAGGGAGACCTAGATGATACGCAAGACGCTCAATGCCTCGCAGCTTCAGCAGGAGGTCAACCGGCGAATCCATCGACTGCGGGAAATAGTCGAGGATGGCGTGAAGATTCGTGTGCCGCGGCCACAGTTGCAAGAAGCTGACAAGACAGGCTGCAACTGGAACATGACCCACTTCGGCAACGCAGTCGGCTTCGAGCGCGACATCGAGGGCGTGCTCAAGGCCGTGCGTGCGGAATACAACCTTAGTACCGAAGTGAAAGACACCGGCAACCCGTTTGGGGACTAGCCGCAGAAGATATCGGAGTAGGAAGAATAGTAGCCGGCTTCTTGTGATAGAGCTGCTTGACAGCGAGCTTGCCGCAATAAGTGACAGCGGCACTGCCCAGTGGTTGCGCCAACTGCGAGTGCTGGTTTCCTTTTTCTTGCGCATGCACCGGTGCGCTATCGTTCCTGAATGACGAACCTGGCACATGGGAACGATATGTATTATCGCTGGATAGGCGTATTCACGATGTTTCGCGGTTCGCCTGCCACGTAGGCTGAAATGTTGTCCAGGAGCTGGTCGGCAAGCGCTTGAATCGCCTCTTCGCTCGCCCAAGCCACATGAGGCGTCAGGATGAACGCTGGATGATTCAGAATTTCATTCAGTGGATTGTCTTCCGACAAGGGCTCCCGGGTAACAACGTCAAATCCGGCGCCAGAAATCAGGTTGCGGTTCATGGCCCTAACTAGCGCTGCCTCGTTCACTAGCCCACCACGTGCTGTGTTGATGAGCAGTGGCCGTCGCTTCATCGTAGCAAACTCGGCGTCGTCGATGAGGTCTCGAGTCTGTTCGTTCAGCGGGCAATGAAGAGTAATGATGTCAGACTCTTCAAGGACTTTTTCAAACGGGGTGTATAGCATCCCCATGTCGTCGCGCCCTTTGAAAGCTGAGAATAGGACTTTTAGCCCCAACGCTCTGCCGATTTCTGCCGTCGCTTTCCCTAACGCACCGTCGCCGATGATGCCAAGCGTGGAACCCGCCAAGTCTTTGATGGGATAGTCGAAGAAACAGAATTGGCCGGACTCTTGCCAGCGGCCGGCTTGTACCGCCGAGCAGTATGCAGTCAGGCTTCGCCGCAGGGCAAAAATCAGTGCGAACGTGTGCTCGGGTACCGTGTGCACCGCATAGTTCCTCACGTTGCAGACTGAAACACCCATCTGATTGCATACACCCGTGTCGACGTTATCGGCGCCGGTTGCGGCAATAGCGATGAGCTTAAGCTTTTTCGCTTGGGTAATCACATCAGCACCGAGCTTTACCTTGTTGGTAATTACGATGTCAGCGTCGCGAACTCGGTCAAGAACCTGGTCAGACGTCGTAGTTTCGTGGAGCTCGAGCTCGTGATTGAAAGGAAGTTCTTTAAGTTTTGTGGTCGGCGGAATGGTCGAGCGGTCGAGGAAGACGACTCGCAAAGGAGAGGATGATGGATTCATTTGTATTGGGCCTGTTAGCTAACAAAAAGGGGCGGCTCCCGCCAATCGCGCGCTACGGAGGCGGTAAGGCGGCAGCTTCGGGAGTTCGTGGCGGACCCCAGCGATGCTGAAGGTAAGACTTGACCCTAGAGTGCCTCAACCTCGAGTGTTGACCGGAGAATCGTCCGAAGAGGGGTGTCGATAGGGAAAAGCAAAGGGTTCGGGACGCAACGACCGCTCCGGACCCTTGCTCACTTCTCGGTGACCTCAACGCGACTTTGAGGGCGCTTTACGGTGTCAATGAAAACCCGTTTCAATCGTCTTGTGGTCCTTGCGAGAGTTGAGTTTTGAAAGTTTCGCGGTTGAGGGCCTTTTCCCATTTTGCAACGACTATCGTCGCAATGCCGTTGCCGATGACGTTAATGATGGCTCCCCCCTCCGAAATGAACCGGTACACCCCCAGTACCAACACCAAGCCCGCTACCGGGATGCCGGGTACCGAACTCAGTGTAGCTGCCAGAACAATGAATGCACCTCCGCTGACGCTCGCGGCGCCCTTCGACGTGAGCAACAGAACTAGCATAAGAGTAAGTTGATGTCCGAGGCTAAGTGTACTGTCGGTAGCTTGCGCGATAAAGATTGCCAGAACCGTCATGTTGATACAACTTCCGTCGAGGTTGAACGAGTATCCAGCAGGAACTACCAGTCCGACGACAGACTTGTCACAGCCCAGTTTTTCGAGCTTTGCCATGAGCCGAGGCAGAGCGGACTCCGACGAGGACGTGCCAAGGACAAGAAGCAGCTCGTCCCGGATATAGCGCAGAAACGCTATCAGACTAAATCCAGCGAGGCGGCAGACTGCCCCCAGAACAACAAACACAAAGACAAGGCCGGTGAGGTAGTAGGTGAGTAGCAACTGACCATAGGAACCCAGCGACACAACACCGTATTTGCCGATGGTGAAGGCAATTGCACCAAACGCACCGATCGGCGAGACATACATCACGATGCGGACCATGTTGAAGAAGGTGTTCGCGCCGGCGTCAATTACTGAAAGCAAAGGCTTGCCGCGTTCACCGAGCATCTGGAGTGCGAAGGCGAAGATAATAGACACGAACAGCACCTGCAAAATGTCGCCCTCTGCAAATGCCCCAAACACCGTTGTTGGGATAATGTGGGATATAAAGCCGACAACGCTTTGGTCGTGAGCAGCCTTTGTGTAGGCGGCAATAGCTGAAACATCGAGTGTGCGCGGGTCCAGATGCATTCCGCTGCCAGGCTTCAATATGTTGACTGCTATCAGGCCGATGGCAAGGGCCAGCGTCGTCATTACCTCAAAATAGATGAGTGATTTGACGCCGACGCGACCAACCGACTTTATGTCGTTCATGCTCGCGATGCCGTGGACCACGGTACAGAAAATCAATGGAGCAATCATGAGCTTGATGAGCTTCAGGAAGTTGTCTCCTAAAGGCTTCATTGCTTCGCCGACGGACGGATAGAAGTGTCCGAGAATAATGCCCAGGACCACCGCTATCAAGACTTGAATGTACAGGTGGTGGAACCACCGCTTTCGGGTGCGAGGGGCGGGCTGCGGGTGGACTGATGCCTCCGTTGCAATGCTCATGATGTGTCTCCTACATCGTTACTGGATTCGGGTCGGCTTATGCGCCGTTCACCGGGTTTGAACCAATACTGAAAATGCTTCCTGACTCTGGTTAGCGTCTTGTTTGTTCGAACCGTACGACGCGAACCGGCATAAAGTTCGCAAGACGAGGAGCCTGTCAGTCGAGATTACGTGTACCAAGCGACGCCTCCCTTTACTGCGTTATTCCTGGAGGTCTGCGATTTCAATCAAGTTGAAGTCGGGGTCGCGGATATAGACAGAGCGGATTTTCTGGGTGGCACCGGTGCGTTCAACTGGTCCTTCGATGATTGGGCAGTTGCATCGCTCAAGGTGTGTGACAACGTCGTCTAACCGAACACCTGCGACAAAGCACAGGTCGAGCGCACCGGGAACAGGTAGATGCGCATTTGGCTCAAACTCAGAACCTCTCACGTGTACGTTTATTTTCTGATTGCCAAACCGGAAAGCAATGCGTCCTTCACCGAATGTTTCGAGTTGCATCTGCATGACTTCCGTGTAAAAGCGCTTCGTGACTTCGAAATCAACGCACGTTAAGACCAGATGGTCCAGATGGTCAATGAACCCCACGTCAGACCCCCGTTTCAAATGCGCGTTGCTCAGGACGACCATCACTGGCGAGAGATGGCATAGGGTGCAGGTCCATGCGCCGACCCGCCTTAAGCAATTGACTTGGCACATCGTGCCCAATAAGTCTTGGAAGCAGAGCCGAGGCAGCAAGCAGGTCCGGAATGTTCACGCTGGTGTTGTAGCCGTCGAGTTCCAGCATATGCACAAGCTCTTCCGTGCAAACGTTGCCAGTTGCCCCTGGCGCATACGGGCAGCCGCCGAGGCCGCCAAGCGAAGCGTCGAAACGGTCGATGCCTGCTTTGAGCGCGGCGAGTGTGTTGGCGAGAGCCATACCGCGCGTGTTGTGGAAGTGCAGGGTCAACTCGAGCGCAGGGAATCGCTCGCACGCGGCTTGGCACAAGGCGCGAACTTGTGAGGGAAACGCCATACCGGTAGTGTCGCAGAGCGTGACCCCGTGCACACCGAGGTCCGCGAAACGCTGCATCCAGGCGAGGACTTCCTGTTTAGCAATGTCGCCCTCCATCGGGCATCCCATTGCAGTGGAGAGGGAGACGTTTATCGCGACCTCGGTTTGGTTCACGACGCTAATAACGTCACGAAGTTGCGCGAAGGATTGTTCGCGGCTCATGCGCAAGTTGGTGCGGTTGTGGCTTTCGCTGACCGACATCACAAGATTCACTTCATCCACGCCGCAGGACAATGCGCGCTCGGCACCGCGAATGTTGGGAACAAGGACCGTGTAAATTACGCCTTCGTGCCGCTTGATTTGGTGCATAACCGCTTCAGCATCACGTAGGGCTGGTATCGCCTTCGGAGATGTAAACGACGTTACTTCGATTTTCGCGTATCCGCACTTGCTTAGCCGGTCGACCAGGGCAATCTTATCGTCGGTATCGACGAATTGGGCTTCATTCTGGAAACCATCGCGAGTGGCGACTTCGTGGATAAAAATGGGTTGACCTTTCATCATCACGCTCCTTTCAGATAATGCCGTGAGAACGCCATGATTCGCGCGTCGCGGCGTCTATGCCGAGCCTTTCAAGTACAGCGTCCGTATGCTGACCGAGTGTCGGCGCAGATGAATTAACAGTGCCTGGGGTTGCGCTGAGTTTTGGCACAATCCCCGGTACTTTTACTGGAGTTCCGTCGGGCAGTTGTGTGTCGAGAATCATGTCTCGGGCAAGGTAGTGCGGGTCGCTTGCGATGTCTTCTACGTCGTAGATTTTCCCAGCGGGGATTCGAGCTTCATTGAGCGCGGCCAGAACGTCGTCGAGCGACTGACTCGCCGTCCATTCAGCGATGGCTGCATCGATGCGCTCGACATTCTTTACCCGGCCGTCGTTTTGTGCGAGCGCTGGGTCTTCCGCGAGGTCACGACGACCGATAAGGTCCATCAGGCGGCGGAAGATGCTATCGCCGTTGCCCGCAATCAGAGCGTACTTTCCGTCGATGCAACGATAAGCGTTCGAAGGTGCGATGCCGGGCAAGCTGCTGCCCGCAGGCTGGCGCACGGCGCCGAAGACAGAATATTCGGGCAGCAGGCTCTCCATCATATTGAAGACCGACTCGTAGAGCGCAACGTCTATAAGTTGCCCCTGGCCGCCATTCTGGTCGCGATGACGCAGCGCCAGGAGAATGCCGATTACGCCGTGCAGTGCGGAGAGCGAATCGCCGATGGAAACGCCGACGCGTACTGGCGTGCGCCCAGGTTCACCGCTGAGGTGTCGAAGGCCGCCCATCGCCTCGGCTACGACTCCAAACCCGGGGCGGTCGCGGTATGGCCCCGTCTGCCCGTAGCCCGATACGCGCAGCATGACAAGACGTGGATTGAGCGCATGCAGTTCGTCCCAGCTGAGTCCCCAGGCTTCGAGCGTGCCGGGACGAAAGTTCTCAATCAGAACGTCGCTTTCCGCGATGAGCTTGCGAGCTACGTCTTGACCTTCAGGCGAACGGAGGTCGAGCGTGACCGATTCCTTGTTGCGCGATTGCGTGGCCCACCACACCGAGGTGCCGCCATGCAATAGACGCCATTTGCGCAGCGGGTCGCCGGCGCCGGGAGGTTCGATTTTGGTTACGTGCGCTCCGAATTCAGCGAGCATTTTCCCGGCGAAGGGGCCGGCAATGAGCTGCCCCATCTCGAGCACGCGTATACCTGCGAGCGGTTTTGTCACGGCTGTCTCCTGTGAAGCTTCGTTTTACCGATGCTTCACTGTGCGACAAGCCGACGCCCGTGAAAATCGAAGAATTTTCCAGCACCCTTTCCATTTTGGAAAGGGTTGGAATTACGCTTCTTTCCGACCCGACATGAAGTTGAACAGGCGGACTGCCTCAGGCGACAGCGCTTCGAGAGACCGGGTGCCAATCCAGAGTGTCCTGATTGCCCAGTCGTCGACAAGCTGAACGGGCCGCAGGCCCGCGGCGAGAATCTCGTTTCGAACCGCGGCTTCAGGCAAGACGCCGATACCCAAGCCTTGCTCAATCATTCGGCAGATACCATCGAAACTGCTTACCTGGATGCGAACCTTGAGCGTCTGCTCAGCGGTGATTGCCGCGGCGAGTAAACGGGCGAGTAGTGAGCTTCCCTCGTTCAAGCCGACGTACTCGAAGTCGAGTGTGTCGACAAATGCGACCTGTTGAAGGGTCGCGAGCGGGTGGCCATTCGGCACGAGCAAGACAAGCTTGTCCTGCCTATAGACGGCCTTCTCAATATTTGGGGCTGGAACATTGTCCGCGAAGATGCCAATGTCGGCATCACCGCTTGTCACTGCGGCCACTATTTCTCCACTGAGCCGTTCCTCCAGCGAGATTTTGACGGTGGGGTTGTCGGAAAGGAAGATACGTACATCGCGCGGCAAAAATTGGACGATGGCGGAGGTGTTTGCCCACATCCGCACGTGCCCACGAACCCCCGTTGAATAGTCACTCATTTCGTTGGCCATGCGGTTTACGCGCTCAACCACCTGCCGTGCGTGGGCGAGCAACCCTTTGCCTGCAGCGGTCAGTTCGACGCCGCGCGGTTGCCGGAGGAGGAGCGTGCACTCGGTGCTTCGTTCGAGCTCAGCGATTCGCTTGCTGGCTGCAGACAGGGTCATGTTCGTGCGCTCAGCAGCTCTAGTCAGGCTACCGAGTTCGGCAACGACGATAAAGAGTCTGAGCGACTGCAGGTCGTAGTGAAAAAAGCTCGACATAGGGTGACCAATGGGAAGTTACATACATACTAGCTCAGCCGCTAGTTTTGAAACCGGAGCCTCAAGTTCGACGACTCGAAAGCAGAAGATATGGGCAGCAGAAAAGCGCTGCAGCGTTGCTATTCGATAGCAACATAAGCCACACATTCGCGACTGGACAGCTTGCGCTACATTTCCTTGGCAGTGCGCCTTGGACGGTTGCCACCGGCTCTCGTATTCTCAGGCCTTGAAAGCCCGCGCTTTCTTTGCGCGCAGTTCGCCTCCCGTTGGCAGCACCGCGTAACAGCTGGTGGAAATAGC
Source organism: Paraburkholderia sp. RL17-347-BIC-D (assembly GCF_046027915.1). Lineage (NCBI taxonomy): Bacteria > Pseudomonadati > Pseudomonadota > Betaproteobacteria > Burkholderiales > Burkholderiaceae > Paraburkholderia > Paraburkholderia sp. RL17-347-BIC-D. Next base: position 36,259 of record NZ_JARESS010000058.1, on the reverse strand, counting down.
GAATTCGTATCACAGAGATACCGAATCCGGACTGTACATATCAGATTCGAAACCTGAGGATATGCCGGGTAGGGTAAGCGGGACCATCAGATGACCGCACCATCAACTGACTGTATTGGGAGCATCCATGGTCGACGTCAAGCGGGAAAAGCTCGAACTGCTCGTTCACGGTGTGTCTTTGAGTATCGCGGCGATACATAGGCCCGGTGTAGGCGAGCCTGTAATTTTTCTCCATGGGTTCGGTTCTACCAAGGAAGACTACGCCGACATGGCGAGACTGCCAGCGTTTTCCGGACGCCCGTTCATTGCCTACGACGCGCCAGGCTGCGGCGAGAGCGAATGTAGCAATCTTTCGGCAGTATCTATGCCATTTCTCGTCGATACCGCACGAGGAGTGCTGACGCGTCTGGAGGTAGAGCAATTTCATCTGGTTGGGCACTCGATGGGCGGCCTTACGTCGCTAATGCTCGCTCACGAGGAAGGCGAACGCGTCCTAAGCTTCATCGACATCGAGGGCAACGTCGCACCTGAAGACTGCTTCTTGAGCAGGCAAATCACGAGCCATCCGTCCGACAACCCTTACCAGTTCTTTGCCGACTTCATCGACCGGAACTGGAAAGCCAACGACTTCTCGAGCTCTTTGTACGCGGCAAGCCTCCGACACAAGGTCCGTGCAGAAGCCGTTCACGGAATCTTTACGTCGATGGTTGAGCTTTCCGACCATGGCGACCTCCTTACGAAGTTCGTCGAACTGCCGTGTCGAAAGATGTTTATGTATGGCGAGCAGAATGCCGGCCTGTCCTACCTTTCGTGCTTGGAAGAATCGGGTGTGACGCTAGCATGCATTTCGGACTCCGGCCATTTTCCGATGTACTCCAACCCCGTCGAGATGTGGAAAAGAATCGCGTTCTTCCTTGGGTATGTCGTTCCCCAGTAACCATCAGGCCGAGACTCGACACGCCAAACTTTCCCGCTGCGTCGCCGTAAGGCAGTCATAGGCGCCTAAACACTCGAGGCGGGTCTGGTACGTGCGCGTTTTGCGTGCGAAACTACTGCATCGACCATCGGATGGTGGCGGTTCGGATTCCATGCAAGCGCAGCGGTCACGACCATGACGCGCTCCTTCAGCGGGCGGAAGACAACATTCTCGGAAGCAAGCTTGCGCGTTGACGCCGGCACGAGCGCGACTCCTTGCCCGCAGCCGACGTAAGCGATTTGTGACGTCACTGAGCGAACCTCGTGCAAGACCCGGGGTGCGAAGCCATGGGACTGGCAGACCGCCGTCAGAAAATCAAAGTAAGCCGGGCTCACCTGTCGCGAGGACATGACAAGTGATTCGTCGGCCAGTGACCGCAACCGGACCCGGGAGAGCTTTGCAAAGGGATGGTCCCGCGGCACCGCGACTGCAAGTCTGTCCTCGGCCAGTGGCATCGTTGCGATTCCATGGCCGACATTCCCATCCAGCCTCACAAACGCCACATCGAGTTCGCCTGCCTCCAGGGCCGGTACTGCCTCGACGCTGTCAATCTCCCGAATGAAGACCGTCAGGTCTGGGTATTCGTGCTTCAACGCATTCAAAACCTCAGGCACCGTTTCGAGCATGGCCGAAGTGATTGCGCCGACCTGCAGCACACCGGTCTGCCCAGCAGCGACCTCTCGCACTACTCGCTCAAGGCGCTCCACCTGGTCGGCGAACTGGCGAACGGCCGGCAGAATCGCGGCGCCGGCTGCGCTCAGTTGCGTGCCGCGGCGGGAGCGCTCGAACAGGTTTAATTTCAGCGACTGTTCGAGCACTTTTATCTGCTCCGTCAGCGGCGGCTGTGACATGTTTAAGCGCTGCGCGGCCCGCCCGAAGTGTTTCTCCTCGGCGACTGCAAGAAACATCCAAAGTTGGCGGATTAGACGGAAATCAATGGTTGCCATTTCAATGGACCTTATTGTCAAACCAATACCGGGTCTCGGACGGCCGGGGAATATTGGCTCCGTGCGGACGTGCTGAGTCATCCGTGAATCGTATCAGACAGATACCTGATTGCGAATTTACATATCAGGGCAATGAGCCGACGATTGGGTATCGTTCACTCGGACCATCGCCAAATGACCCATACTTCAACGCTTGACCGGCTGGCGTCACTCGACACCAACACAGTTTCTGATGCACTCGACTTCCTTGGTCTTCCAGGTGCGACCTATGGCTTGCGTCCACTCTGGGATTGCCCGAAGGTTGTCGGCCGGGCGAGCACCATCCTCCTTGGCCCCAAGACCGATGCGACTCCGACAGTTCACCTCATCTCGCCTGTTATCGACGCTGTAACAACGGATGACCGCGTTCTGGTTATCGGCGGTGGCCTGGAGGGAATCTCCTGCTGGGGAGACATCCTTGCTAATGCCGCAGTTGCGAAGAAAATTCGCGGCTCAATCATCGATGGCGTAAGCAGGGACATCGAGGGTAGCGAGTCCATCGGCTATCCGGTCTTCGGCCGCGGCGTCACGATGATAAGCGCCAGAAATCGCGTCGTTCAGATTGACTCCGGGAAGCCCGTCCAGATTGACGGGGTAACCGTGCACGAGGACGACTATGTGGTCGCCGACCGTTGCGGCACGGTATTTGTGCCTGCTTCTCGAATCGAAGAAATACTCGACTTGGGCGAGCGAATCACACGTCGGCAGGATGGCATGGTGGCCGCGGTTCGTGCGGGACGCTCCGTCGCCGAAGTGATGCACGACAAAGAATTCGAAGCAATTCGCACACAATAATCTTCCTCGGAGTGATGCACATGACGAACCCTCAGAAGGCGAGCGCAGAAGACAAAGAGTTGGTTGCGCTCTTCGATGGCCTCGACACCCCAGGCGTGTCGGACGCATTGGACAAGCTTGGTCTACATGGCCAGGCATTCAACATCGCGCCACTAGCCGACTATGCGTACCCCATCGTTGGACCGGCGTTCACGGTCAAGTACATACCCGCATCTGTTCCGCCGGGCACCGTCGGAGACTTCATCGACGACGTTGCAGAAGGTGATGTGGTCGTAATTGATAACGATGGCCGGACCGACTGCACGGTATGGGGTGACATCATGACCCAGTACGCTGGGTTGCGAGGAGTTGCTGGCACCGTCATTGACGGAGTCTGCCGTGATGTTAGTAAGGCGTTGGGCGACGGCTATCCGCTCTTCACGGCCGGTAGATTTATGCGTACAGGCAAAGACCGCGTACAGGTCGAATCTGTCAACACGACAATCGCGGTCGGAACGGTACGAGTCGCTACTCGGGACATCGTGGTCGCTGACGCCAACGGGGTAGTCATTGTGCCGCGCGCTCGCGCTCGAGAAGTCGCCGAGGAGGCACGACAAATTGAATCTGTCGAAAGCTCCATCCGCGAACGTATCGCAAACGGCGCGACGATTCGCGAGGCGCGGACCGCACTCGGCTATCACACACTGCAACGGAAAGCATCATGACGAACACGACTATTGCTTACGACGAGGCGTCCCTTGCGCAAGCCCGGCGCCTTGGCACGTCCACCCTATATGAGGCGTCCGGAATTTCGACGGCCTCGGTGGACCCCGCGATTCGAACAGTTTGGCCCGGCGCTTCGGTTGCTGGCGCGGCCTATCCTGTCGAGTGCGCGCCGGGTGACAACCTTGCGATTCACATCGCTATGGAACGTGTGCCACTTGGCAGCGTTCTCGTCGTATCGGCGTCCGGTTTCATAGCCGGCTACTGGGGGGAGGTGCTCACTGTCGCTGCTGAAGCAGCGGGCGTGGTGGGTTTGGTCATCGATGGTGGTGTACGAGACATTGCGGCGCTTACGGCGCGCAAATTCCCGGTGTTCGCGCGTGGCGTCTCTGTGCGCGGAACGCTAAAAGACAGCGTGCCGTCGGTTGGGCGCAGATTAAACTTTGCCGGTACGCCAGTAGCTCTTGGAGACCTGGTGGTGGCCGATGACGACGGCGTTATTGTTATCCCGGCGGAACGCGTCCAGTCGACTCTGTCAGACGGGCAGGCACGAGCCGATAAGGAGGTGAAAATGATGGACGCACTAGCTAGCGGTCGCTCCACTCTCGACCTGCTCGGCCTGTCAAATTGGAGGCAAGCCTGATGGCAGCGTCCGCTCACGAACTGAACCGTTTCCTTGCAGCAGCGAAGCCCTCGGCCACCTATGGTGTAATCGACCGGGTTGCGGCCAGGCGCGCACAAGGAGTCGATATCATATCCTTGAGCGCCGGCGAGCCGGACTTCGATACGCCTGAACACGTAAGAGAGGCGGGCATCGATGCAATTCGACGCGGCCACACCCGATATACGCAGGTCGCAGGCTTACGAGCGCTGCGCGAGACGGTGGCCGAAAAATTTCGTCGCGAAAACGACCTTGATGTCGACTGGCGGCAAACCATCGTTTGCACGGGCGGGAAGCAGGTCATCTTCAACGCGCTCGCCGCCACGCTCAATGAAGGCGACGAAGTCATCATTCCTGCACCGTACTGGGTGAGCTATCCGGAAATAGTTCAGCTATGTGGCGCAACGTCGATACTCGTCGAGTGCGGAGTACAAAGCGGTTTTAAGCTCACGTCGGAACTGCTTGAGGGAGCAATCACTTCTCGCACCCGATGGCTCATTCTCAATTCGCCCTCTAACCCGACCGGGGCTGTGTATAGCCGGTCGGAGTTGCTGGCATTAGCGCAGGTGCTGCTTGCTCACCCGCTGGTCATGGTTCTTTCGGACGACATTTACGAGCATCTCGTGTTCGATGACTTGGGGTTCTCTACTATCGCTCAGGTAGAGCCACGGTTACGCGACCGCGTTCTCACGATGAATGGAGTATCGAAGGCGTATGCAATGACCGGATGGCGAATTGGTTTCGGGACCGGTCCGACATGGCTTATTGATGCCATGGAGAAGCTCCAGGGGCAGCAAACGTCAGGTGCCTCCTCCATCTCGCAATATGCCGCCATGGCCGCGCTCAGCGGCCCACAGGACTTCGTTCGTGAATCGCGCTTAGCCTTCCAACACCGGCGCGACTATTTGGTGGCACAGCTCAATGCAGCGGAAGGCCTGCGATGCGAGATACCCCAGGGTGCGTTCTACGCGTTTGCCTCGTGCGAAGGACTTATTGGCAAGGTCACTCCGGCAGGCCTACGGCTGACGTCAGACGAAGACGTGGTCAATGGGCTGCTGGACCATGCGGGCGTCGCGACCGTTCACGGGAGTGCCTTCGGCCTTGGGCCATACATTCGTATCGCCTACGCGCTTGATGACGCGGCTTTGCACCGGGCGTGCGAATCAATCAAGCGATTCTGCGAAACCCTTTCGAACTGAGCTGCGCAGAAGGCTAACCGCCCGTCTGCATCGTCGAGTCCGGGTGTCGTGAACGCGAAGCTCGCGGTGGCCGACATCACAACCGGAATCACCGGCATCCTCGGCGAGCACATCGCCGACTATTATTGCTATGAGACGCTCGGTTGGGGAAAAGGATGGGAAGCGCACGACCAGGGGCTGCTCGGCAAATGGTCGCATGAGCCGGGCGCTGAGATGCCAGGGAAGCTGAATGACCACGGTAAGCTGAACAAGCTCTTCGATTTGCGGCCGCGAGGTCACGGCATTGATGGCGTCTGGCGCGCGAACCCGGGAACGAACGAAGGGAAGCCGTTTGCTATCGTGGAGGCGAAGTCGTCGAAGGTCGACAAGCCGATGAAGGACCCGGAAGGAAAGCGGAATATGTCGCCGAAGCTTGGCGTGGCATCACGCATCAAGGACGCAGTGCGCCCTAGAGCAGACGAGTTGCTTGAGCCTCCGGTGGATGCTGCTGGTGTTGCGCCGCCCCCTTGTTTCAGGGGGAAAAAGAGGGGCGGCAACGGACCAGTCAAGACTGGAGCCCCTTCGCCGGGCAACGCGCCGGCGGGCACAGCAAGTAGGCCTGCAGGTAAAAGGTTGCCCAGATGAGTGAGGATTGGATTTCACAGAACCTGGAAGGAGCGGTTGGTACGGGCTTGGCAATACATATTCTGAAAGGCGGATATGTCCGACATATCGTCTATGTTCCGTTTTACCTGCCATGTGCGGTGAAGCACGAAGCAGCGTTGCTTGCCGGCAAGGAGCAGGACCATGGCGAACACGATATTCCGCCAACGCATCACTATCGTGAAGTGGAAGTGGCGGAAGCAGTGAGCTAAACAAAACATACGCATTGCCAACATGGCTTACGCTCGGACTGATTCATCAAGCGTTAGCTGTCGACGGTTTCGGGAGCGTAGTGCTTGACGACAAAAAGCCAAGGCGAATTCTCTCGAACCGGTTCACGGAGTCAGCGCGCGGTAGTTCGCTTTCATTATTCCTTGCAGCGGCCACACGAGCAAATTGGAGTACGCAGGAGCTACGAGCCGCCATCACGGCAGCCCGCGAAGTCGCTCGGATGGCGATTGTCCCCGAGGAGCGCACCCTCTACGCGGAATTGTTTGCAGCGACGACGGCCGGTTAAGCTGACTAGCGAATTTGCGCTCAGAATTGGTTTGACACCGGCCGTTCAATTGAGGGGGCGAACATGCTCACAACCGACGAATTCGCGTATTTCGCGTATGGCTCGAACATGTCGGCACGCCGATTGGTCGCAAGGGTGCCGTCTGCGAGGGTCGTCGCGTCAGGGTTCGTAAGCGGATGCAGACTCGCGTTCGACAAGGTTAGTATGGGCGGGTCGGGCAAATGCGATTGCGAGAACAGTGGGGTTGCTGGCGACAGAGTGTACGGTGTCATTTTCGGAGTGGCCTTGCGAGACCATCCGGTGCTCGACAGATTCGAGGGGGCAGGCGCGGGTTATGAATCTAAGACAGTACAGATTGAAACCGCTGCTGGCGGCTTGGCCGCGCTCACATACATCGCGACGAGCAAACGGTTGGGCCTAACGCCGTATCACTGGTACAAACAGCATGTATTCATTGGCGCCCGTGAGGCTGGCCTTCCAGCCAGCTATATTCGTGCCGTCGAAGCCGTCGCATCCGTTGACGACCCCCAGCACTCAAGGGCCGAGAAGGAGGCTCGTCTGTACGACTGATTGGGCAAGGGCGCTAGGCCAGATGTTGTTTGCAACTGGCTTTTTTTAGGCCAGCTTTGTTTGCGATGCCGGCAGCTAAGTCTTTGATTTTGCAACGGGTAGATTTGACGCAGATACAACTCTCTTGTATCCAATTGCCATTGTAATTGTTGCAACGCCCTAGAAGACGCCATTCGCCCGGATGTTTGTTGTTGCGCTTGCGTGGCCATTGCGCAATCAAATCAGCCGGTTAGCGAGATTGGGACGAGAAGCCCCTCCAAGTTGGGCCAGTTTGTTTTGTGAAAAGCTAGCTGGGACAGGTTTGATTGCGATAGGACAGGTATTGTTTGCGTGCCACCAGCACGCTGGAACTGCTGTTGGATGCGAGGTGCCGGGTGGTAACATTTGTTGTCATCCTTATCGACCGTTCGCCCGGTACATCCGCATGCCAGACAGTTTCGACCAGCTCGCCGCCCTGATCCGGGCGCGCTTTTCCGAACTGAGTCCGCAGTTCCAGATGGGAGCGGGTTTCCTGCTCGACCATCCCGACGAGGTTGCGGTCTCGTCCATGCGCAAAGTGGCGGAACGGGCGCAGGTGCAACCGGCTTCGCTGGTGCGCCTGTCGCAGCAACTCGGTTTCCCCGGTTGGAACGAATTGCGCAACCTGTTCGTCGCGCGCGTGCGCACGCGGCCCGAGCCGCTTACGAGCCGCGCGCGTTCGCTCGTCAAATCGAAAGACGCACTGGCGAACGATCTGCTGGTCGCTCAACAACACAATCTCGAGGTCACCGCCGCGCATAACGGCCGTGTAATCGTGGAAGGCGCGCGTCTGTTGCGGCGCGCGCCGCATGTGCACGTGGCCGGCTTCCGCTCCTGTTACGCGGTCGCATTCGGCCTCGTGTACGGTTACCGGCTGTTCCGTTCCTCGGTGTCCCTGCTCAACGGCGAGGCCGGCACGCTGGAAATGCAGTTGCGCACGATCGAGCGCGACAGCGCGACCATCGTGATCAGCTTCGCGCCGTATTCGGTAGAAGCCGCGCGCGTAGCTGAAGCCGCGCTGGAAAAGGGCAGCAAGCTGATTGCCATCACCGACAGCGCCGTATCGCCGATCGCCTTGAATGCCGACAAGGTGCTGATCTTTTCGCACGAGAGTCCGTCGTTCTTTCCGTCGCTGGTGGCGGCTACGGCGTTGGCCGAGTCGCTGGTCGCGCATCTGCTTGCGCTGGAAGGCGCGGATGCGGTCGAACAACTCGCCATCGCCGAGCAGTCGCTGCACGCGAAGGGCGCGTACGTGCCTTGAACATTCCCGTCTGAATCGAGCGGAGTCCGTGTGCGACACAGCTCCGCTCCATCTGGTTCGGCATCGCGCCGTTTGACAACAAATGTTGTTTTAACGTATAAATACGTACCGATTGTTGAATGGGTGCGAATGGTGGCTTCGAAGCAGGGTTTGAGTCTTTTGCAGGTGAGCGGCGAGCCGTATGACATCGGCTACCAGTTAGGTGAGTTCGCGCGTCCGGTTTTCGGCGACTACATGAAACAGAGCGGCGCATGGCAGGCGGTTCGGCGCTGGCGCGGCACTCCGTTCGTGCGGGAACTGCGCGACGCGGCGCAGGCGCATTTCCCGGCGCTGCTCGCTGAACTCGACGGCATGGCGGCGGGCCTCGGCTGGCCGGCGGAAGACGTGTTTCTCTGGAACTGCCGCGGCGAACTGATTCACAACGCGCCGGACGGTTGCACCACGTTGGCGGCGGTCGTTGGCGACACGCGCTTCATCGCGCATAACGAAGACGGCGATCCGTTTCTGCGCGAGCGTTGCGCGCTGGTCGAGGTTCGGCCGGCCGGCAAGCCTGGCTTCGTGAGTTTCTATTACCCCGGATCGCTGCCGGGACACACCTTTGCCGTGAGCCGCGCCGGCGTCGTCCAGGCGATCAACAATTTGCGCATTCGCACGCCCGTCGCCGGCGTGCCGCGCATGATCCTCGCGCGTGCCGTACTCGATGCGGCTTCGCTCGACGAAGCGTTGCACATTCTGCGCGACACGCCGGCCGCGAGCGGCTTTCATCACACGCTCGGCTGTGCGGGCGACGCGCGCATCTTCAGCGTCGAAGCAAGCGCGCAGCGATGTTCCGTGCAAACCGTGCCGCACCGCTACGGCCACGCGAACCACATGATTCATCGCGGCTGCGAAGCCGAAGCGCAAATCGTCACGGATTCCTCGCGAGACCGTCAATTGCGTGTGGAGGCCTTGTTGCCCGCGATCGCCCACCCGTTGCAACCCGCCGCCTTGCTCGACGTCTTACACGACCGCGCGCCCTCGGGCTTGCCGATCTACCGCGACGATCCGCTCGATCCGGACGACGAAAACACGCTCGCCACCGCGCTCTTCGACATCGGCATTGCCGGTGTGTCGATGAAAGTCTACCGGCAAGGGCAGTGCGCATTCGACACCTTCATCGCCCGCACGGCATCTGAACAAGCCGGCGCCTAAGCGCTTGCCGAAACCACAGGAACCGAACACCATGACCACCGTTTTTCATCGCTCGCCGAAACAGTCGCTGCCGGTCGCCGTCGCGGGCGACGGCATCGAGATCATCGATTCCACCGGCAAGCGGTATATCGACGCGTCCGGCGGCGCCGCCGTCTCGTGTCTCGGCCATAGCAACCAGCGCGTGATCGACGCGATCAAACGGCAGTCGCAGCAGTTGCCGTACGCGCACACATCATTCTTCACCACCGCGCCCGCCGAAGAACTTGCCGACCGCCTGGTGGCGAGCGCGCCGCAAGGGCTCGAACATGTGTACTTCGTGTCCGGCGGATCGGAGGCGATCGAGGCGGCGCTGAAACTCGCACGCCAGTATTTCGTTGAGAAGGGCGAGCCGCAGCGCCGTCTTTTCATCGCGCGTCGCCAGAGTTATCACGGCAATACGCTGGGCGCGCTGGCGATCGGCGGCAATGCGTGGCGCCGCGAGCCGTTCCTGCCGATCCTGATCGAAGCGCATCACGTGAGTCCGTGTTACGCGTACCGCGAGCAACGTGCCGACGAAACCGAAGAGGGCTTTGCCCAGCGTCTCGCCGACGAACTGGAGCGGAAGATTCTGGAACTCGGCGCGGACACGGTCGCCGCCTTCGTCGCGGAAACGGTGGTCGGCGCGACGGCCGGCGCCGTGCCGCCGGTGCGCGAGTACTTCCGCAAGATTCGCGCGGTGTGCGATCGCTACGGCGTCCTGCTGATTCTCGACGAGATCATGTCGGGCATGGGCCGCACCGGCTACCTGTATGCCTGCGAGGAAGACGGCGTCGCGCCGGATATCCTGACCATCGCCAAGGGGCTCGGCGCCGGCTATCAACCGATCGGCGCGACGCTCGTGAGCGAGCGGATTTATCAGGCGATCGTCGGCGGCTCGGGGTTCTTTCAGCATGGCCATACCTACATCGGCCACGCCACCGCCTGCGCGGCGGCGCTCGAAGTGCAACGCGTGATCGAAGAAGACAAGCTGCTGCCCAACGTGCTGGCGCGCGGCGAACAGTTGCGTGGCCGGTTGCGCGAGCACTATGCGCAACATCCGCATATCGGCGACGTGCGCGGACGCGGGCTGTTCGTCGGCGTCGAACTGGTCAAGGACCGCGCCAGCAAAACGCCGTTCGACGCCGGCCTCAAGCTGCACGCGGCAATCCGGCGCGAGGCGTTCGCGCGTGGTTTGATGGTGTATCCCATGGGCGGCACGGTCGACGGCCAGATCGGCGATCATGTGCTGCTGGCGCCGCCATTCATCTGCACCGAGCGCGACATCGACGAAATCGTCAGCCGGTTCACGGATGCGGTTAGCGGCGCGCTGTTGTCCGCCATCTGAGAACTACGACACCACCACGACTTGCGAGAACGATGATGACCGAGCGTTTGCCCCACTTCGACCTGTCCGACGCCACGCCCGAACAGAGAACGGTGCTCGACGAAATTCTGTCCGGCCCGCGCGGCAATCTGAACGGGCCGTTCCTTGGCTGGATTCATAGCCCGGAACTGGCTCAGCAGGCGCAGCGCCTGGGCGCGTTCTGCCGCTATCGCACGGGTTTGCCGCTGCGCCTGTCGGAGCTGGCGATTCTGGTGACCGCGGCGCGCTGGCAGGCGCAGGCGGAGTGGTACATCCACTATCCGATCGCGCTGCAAGCCGGCGTGTCCGAAGCGGATGCCGAAACGATTCGCCAGGGAGAGCGCCCGGATTTCGCGGACGCCGACGACGCGTTGATTCACGACTTCGCGAGCGAGCTTTATGACACCAAACGCGTTTCGGACGCGATCTATGCGAAGGCGGTCGAACGCTTCGGGCATCAGGTGGTGATCAATCTGGTGGGCCTGCTCGGCTATTACGCGTTGGTGGCAATGACGCTGAACGTGTTTGGCATGCGCGCGGTGGGGCAGGAGAGCTTGCCGTTCGCTGAGTAGTGCGGGCGGCATGGCGGCGCCGTTATGCAATTGCGCGGGCGGCGTAGCAGGAGCGAACTTCGACACAGCAGGCTAAGGCGTGGTTAGTATCGAGGCGCGGCCAGCTTTGGCATCGAACGCCGCCTCTTATACAGCGCATTCGCCCAACTTTTCCGCCACGCAACACAAAGCAAAGCGCCCCGATTGCGAACTTCGCAACCGGGGCGCTTTTTTACTGCGACTACGCCTTCACCTTCACCTTCACCTTCACCTTCACCTTCCATGCACTGACTATACCGGCGAGAACCGCGCCGCCAACCGCGCGGCTTACCTGCTTACTGACCGCGATACGTCGAGAACAGGCGTTGCTGCACGGAGTCCCGCGCGCCGGCATCCGACGAAGCTGCCTTCACGCCGCCGACGTCCTGCGAGCCCTGCGCCTCGGCGGCCACTGTCGTAGCGTTTTGCGGCACGGCCTTCGGATAGTCGGTGTCGTTCTGATTCAGAAGGCCCGCTTTTTGCGCGGCAACCAGCTCAGCGCGCACTTGTGCGCGGGTCACCGGACCATTGGCCTGCTGGGCGAACGAAACAGCCGGGACGATAAGCGCGGATGCAATAACGACTGCGGAAATAAGCGATTTCATGATGACCTCCTGGATTCGATTGTTGATGTGATCGGTTTAATGCTGCGGTGCCGATCCGTTGAAACCAGTCTATTTCTTACGAGGTCAGTGAAAAAGCGGCTTTCGGAGGAAAGATTATTACCGTTATCGAGATAATTGCTGGGATGGCTTCTCTTTTGATCGATTGCCGGCGTCGTCACGACGCTGGCACACGGAAGCGCCTATGATGAAGTTCGGTCCACGCCCGCGCCCGCAGTGGTGCGCGACACTCGCGACCGATGCCGAAACCGCAAATCCTGGGCTGGACCGTTGCGGTGGGCATCAGATTCGGTCGTGCCGCGCGCGAAGCAGGCACAAACAGGAGAGAGCGATGAAGCGCAAGGCATCAGCAGTCTGGCAAGGCGGCCTGCAAGACGGCAAGGGCTCGATTTCCACCGACAGCGGCGTCCTCAAGGAGACTCAATACTCGTTTTCGACACGCTTCGCGGACGGCATCGGCACGAACCCGGAAGAGCTGATTGCGGCTGCGCATGCGGGGTGTTTCTCGATGGCGCTGTCGGCGGAACTGGGCAAGGCCGGCATCACGCCCGAGCGCATCGGCACGACGGCCACCGTCACGCTCGATAAGGACGGCGGCGGTTTCGCGATCACCGCGGTGCATCTCGACGTGGCCGTGAAAATCCCCGGCGGCGACAAAGCCGCCTTCGAGAAGGCGACCGCCGACGCCAAGGCCGGTTGCCCGGTGTCGAAAGTGCTGAACGCCACGATCACGATGGACGCGAAGCTCGAAACCTGAGTCGCGTTTTTGCTGGTGATCTAGCAGCGATTAAACCGGCGCACGGGTCAAGCCCGGCGCCGGTTTTTGTGTACTCGCCTTGGTTAGAGATGCCGATGCCGCTACAAATGCGCCGTCTTGCAGCGCGACGAAACCGGCTTGGCGCGAAGACGAGGCCACTCGATTCGGCCCGGTCTCAGACAAGGCTCATCTAAGCGTTTTCCCCTCGGCCTGCTGAACGGTATGAATTGCGGCGGGCGTCCCTTTGACCCGGCTTCTCACGAGCTTGTCGAGGTCGAAAGTGGAAGTCTTGCCGACGCTCGGCAGACAATCGCGCACCCATGTGTCCGCCGTGGCATGGCCCGCGTGTCGCAAGGCTCGGAAGAATTCGATGGAGGGCGTGTTCTTCGATGCCGCGCCGATCTCGTCCATGAAGCGGTCGGCGCGAATCACATGAAAGCGCTTGGGCGTGTAGGCCTTTCCGCGGTGAACGAGGCCGGGGTTTTCAGCGGCGAGTTCGTTGATCAACTGGATCTGACGGACTTCCGTGACCCACGACGCGCCGAAGCTGACTTCGTTGATCCGGTTGTTGATCTCGCTGGGGCGCTCAGGCGGGCCATGTTTCGTACAGAGCGGATCGATGAGAACGCTCAGAATGTCGTCGGCCCACTCGACGAGCGGCGCGAGCGCCGGATTGGCCATGTACCCGCCGTCCCAATAGAATTCGCCGCCTATTTGCACCGCCTCGAAGAGCGTGGGAAAGCATGCGGAGGCCATCAGCGCCTTCGCCGAAATTTCGCCGGGTTCGAAGATGCGCAATGCGGTCAGGTTGACGTTGGTCGCCGCCACGTAGAGCCTGGGCACGGCGCCCTTCGGGTCATTGACGACCCCGAAGTCCGGAATCACGGTTTCCATGATCGAGCCAAGGGAATTGGTCAGCCATGGCATCGCATACGGAGAGGCAAACGGCTGGAGCATGCTTTGCGCGAGTATCGCGGGATTGAGATCGACATTCCAGCGCTCGGGAGACTTCAGCAGATCCTTGGGGAAGTTATAGAACGGCTGCCACTTCGAACTGGCGCCGACCAGCGTCCAGAGTTGTTCGAGCGACCGTTTGGCATCGGTCGGACTTCTGCTTAGCCCGTATGTGCAGGCCGCGGCGTTGAGCGCTCCGCCGCTCGCGCCGCTGATCGCGAGAATCGAGAGTGTCCCGCGCTCGACTTCGTCCAGCAGCCGGTCGAGTACACCCCACGTGAACGCCGCGTGCGCGCCGCCGCCCTGGAGGGCAAGACCGATCGTGGGAATGTCTTTTGTCGTTGCCATTCTGACCTCCGTTGTGCGGTCGCCCAGCAGTCGTCGAACTCATAGGGGAAAACGAAAGTGCCGACGCGGTTTTAACCGTTGTACTGCACTGCACGATTTTCCGCCATGCCGCCGGCGCTCCGCGCCTTCGTGCTTTCGTGCCGCGCCCTACGGAAAGTCGTCTTGCTTTATTGAACGGTTAGTCATAATATCCGCTGCATGAAGCAATCAGGCGATTCGAAACAATCCGCGAAGAAAGCCGGCGAGGTCTGCTCTCGGGGCCGGCCGCGCGAGTTCGACACGGACACGGTATTGGCGAGCGCGAGCCAGGTGTTCTGGAACCACGGCTACCACGCCACCTCGATCGACGACCTGTGCAAAGCCACCGGCCTGTTGCGCGGCAGTCTTTACGGCGTATTCGGCGACAAGCACGGCATCATGCTGGCCGCGCTGGATCACTACGCGGAAGGTTCGGTCGCGCGGCTCGCCGAGCGGCTGAATGCGCCGGTGCCGCCGGAAGAGGCGCTGCGCAACGCTTTGCTGCATTACGCGCGGGTCGCGTGCGCGCTGACCGGCGAACGCAGCTGCCTCATCACCAACACCACGCTGGAAATGCAGCCCGGCGACGAACAACTGCGCACGCGCGTCGCCGCGATTCAGCGCCGCATGGCCACGCTGCTGGCGGCGTCGGTGATTCGCGGCCAGGCGAGCGGCGCGTTCAACTCCACACTCGACGAAAAAGCCGTCGGCGATTTCCTCCTCTGCGTGATGCAAGGTCTGCGCGTGCTGGGGCGGGTCGCTCATCAGGAAGATGCGCTGATAGGAATCGTGGACGTCGCCATGCGCGCGCTCGTCTAAATTTTTTTGCCGAATTTTTGAACGATCAGTCATGAACAGCGAAGCGATCAAGTCCGCTCCGGCGGCATTCCAAGGCGCCGCAGCTTCAGCGGTGACCTGTCCTGGCGCCGCGGCCGCGAGCATGGCAACGGGTGTGGCAACTGGCGTGGTAGCAGCGGTCGACAAGGCTCAGCCGCGTTTCGAACGGCAGGGCCTTGCGCTGGCGGTGCTGTTCGTCGGCGCCTTCCTCGCACCGCTCGATTACTTCATCGTCAATCTCGCGCTGCCCTCGATTCACACCGGCCTGAACGCCAGCGACGCGCAATTGCAACTCGTCGTTTCCGCCTATGCGTCGGCGTACGCGGTGCTGCTGATCACGGGCGGGCGGCTCGGCGACCTGTTCGGCCGCCGCCGCATGTTCATGACGGGCATGGCGGCGTTCGTGGTCGCCTCGGCGCTGTGCGGCTTCGCGACCAGCGGACACATGCTGGTGATCTCGCGGATCGTGCAGGGTATCGCGGCCGCCGTGATGGCGCCGCAGGTGCTCGCGACGATTCGCGCGGTCGTGCCGCTGCATCAGCAGACCAAGGTGATGAGCCTGTATGGCTTCGTGTTCGGCTTGTCGTCGATCGTCGGCCAGTTGGGCGGTGGTGCGCTGATCACGTATCACCCGTTCGGGCTCGACTGGCGCATCATCTTTCTGATCAACATTCCGATCGGTATTGCCGCGTTTGTCGGCACGTGGAAGTTCGTGCCGGAGAATCAGCCGGCCACCCGCACCGGCATCGACGTGAAGGGCGTGGCGCTGCTGTCCGCCGTGCTGCTGCTGGTCATCTACCCGATGACGCACGGCCGTGAAGCCGGCTGGCCGGCGTGGACCTTCGTGATGTTCGCGCTTGCCGTCCCGGCATTCGCGCTCTTCGTGATGACCGAGCAGCGCGTCGAGCGCCGCGGCGGCCATCCGCTGGTGGACCTGCAATTGTTCCGCAACCGGGCCTTCGCGTTAGGGCTGGTGCTCGCGTTCCTGTTCTACTGCAATAGCGCGTTTTTTCTGACCTACGGGATCTTCCTGCAAACCGGTTTGCACTGGACGCCGCTCGCATCCGGCATGGCGATCATGCCGTTCGCGATCGGTTTCGTGGTCGGGCCGCTGACCTCGCCGGCGGTGGTCAAGCGCATCGGCGGCCATGTGCTCACGCTCGGTTTTTCGATGATGACGGTCGGCTTCACGGTCACCGGCTGGTCCGCCACCCAGTCGGCCACGCCGGATCTGCTGTTCTATTGCGGCCTGGTGTTCGCGGGCGTCGGACATGGTTTGCTGCTGCCGTCGATCATGCGCATCGTGTTGCTGGAGGTCGTGCCGGAGAAGGCCGGGCTTGCTTCAGGCGTGGTGTCGTCGACGCTGCAGATCGGCTCCGCATTCGGCACGGCGGCCATCAGCGGCGCGTTCTTCGGCGCGATCGGCGGCCGCGCGGCACCGGGCGATTACGCGCACGCGTTCCAGGTCAGCCTCGCAATCAATGCACTGCTGATGTTCGTGTGCATTGGCCTGAGCGTGCTGCTCGTGCGGCATCAGCAAATCGCGCTGCGCCGCTCGGCGCAGCCGGTTTGAAAATCCGGAAGCGGGAATCGTTTTCAACAAAGGCTATCGGAAATTATTAGGCGTTTTTTTAAACAAGGCCGATTTTAAGCATGGCGCATTTACCGGTGAGTTAGTCATTCACAGGTAATTTCGCTTGTGGCGACTCAGAATAAACCCTGAATGGCTCTGGCCGGGGCATTAGATATGACGAAAGACGTTCGTATTTTCTGCTGTCCGGCGGCAGTTCGTCGCTGTAAGTTTTGCGATCGTGCACTGCCGCATGAAGGGGCGGCCTGGCGGGGCATTGAAGGGTTTTCCCGGTTTTGCCCATCGATAGCCCGAGGGTGGAAGCAATTCCACTGTCGATGAAAACGGTATCAATAAAAAGCACTTGCGGCGATTAATTTCGATTGTTAATCTTGGCAAACTTTTTAGCGTTTTCCTTCAGCAGGTCTAAAGTCGAAAAACCCGGCGCAATGACTTAAATACCGCACAACGGTTCCGTAGGGGGATGAATATGCTGACCGCTACCATTGACGCATTCCAGACACCACCAGCCGCCCAGTTCAATGTCGGCGACGTCGTCACATTGAAGGAAGGGGGCTCGCGCATGACGGTAACGTATGCAGGCCCAGTGGCGCTCAACCCCGGCGACTGGCTGATTTGCGAATGGTTCGACGAACACGGCGAATTGCGCCGCGAGATGTTTTCACCCGCGAGCGTGCGCACCGAGCCGCGCTCGATTCCCGCCGGTTCCGTTCTGTGGAACCGCATGAGCCGCGCGGCCTGAACAGCCCGCATGGTCGGCCGGTGCTTCGGCCGGCCAGTCCGTTTTCTGCTTCATCCACGGCACGCCAGATTCACTTCTCCGAGCGATCCCGCGTGCTTGCGCGTCGTTGCACACGCACCAGCAGCGCGGACGAAAACGCTCGCATCCTCACGAGCTTGCGCGTCTCCACGATCTCGCCCGCGATGTTCTTCGGCGGGTTTGGTTGCAACGCCCAATAGAGCGCAAGCAGCCAGCCGAACACGGTCCAGCCGAGGCATGCATTGAAGAGCGCGAGCGTCAGCACGTCATGACGCTTGCGCCGGTCCGCCACCAGGGCCGGCAGAAAATACAGCGCCAGTGCCAGCACCGCGGCGATGGCCTGCACGACGACGTTGCCCTCCATTAAGTGGCTCCCGATACGCGACCTATGCCGCAATTGTCGCGCGATTGTTTTGTTTGCGTAAGCTCGCCGCAAAGGTTGCATGCCGTTCGTGAGACGGCTGCGACGGGCAGTCGCCCTGGTCGTTCACCAAGCCGATGCGCGGCGAGGGGTTCAGCCAATCCCGCATCGGGTCTATCATGATCGTTTCGACAGAACAGATCCCCACGGACCGCCATCATGATCTCCGACGATACCCAGCAGGCTCAACGCATCAACCCCGAGACGCTACGCGAATTCGTGGACCGCAAGTGGAACGACGAGATCGTGCCCGCGCTGACGGACTACATCGCCGTGCCGGCCAAGAGTCCGGCGTTCGATCCCGAGTGGGTCAAGCACGGCTATCTGGAGCGCGTGATCACCGACGCGGCGCAATGGGCCGAACAGCAGCCGGTGCGCGGCCTGAAACTCGAAATCATTCGCTTGCCGGGCCGCACGCCGGTGATCTTCTTCGAGTCGGCGGCGACCCGTTCGGGCAGCGAGGAAACCATCGTGCTGTACGGCCACCTCGACAAGCAGCCCGAGTTCGACGGCTGGCGCAACGACCTCGGGCCGTGGACGCCCAAGCTCGAGAACGACAAGCTCTACGGCCGCGGCGGCGCCGACGACGGCTACGCGATCTACGCGAGCATCACCGCACTTGCCGCGCTGGACGCGCAAGGCGTCGAGCGTCCGCGTTGCGTCGGTCTGATCGAAACCTGCGAGGAGTCGGGCAGCTACGATCTGCTGCCGTACGTCGACGCGCTGCGCGAGCGGCTCGGCAAAGTGGGTCTGGTCGTGTGCCTGGATTCGGGCGCGGGCAACTACGATCAACTGTGGCTCACCACGTCGTTGCGTGGACTGGTCGCCGGCGACCTCGAGGTGCAGGTGCTCGACGAAGGTATTCACTCGGGCGGCTATGGCGGCATCGCGCCGTCGAGCTTCCGCATCATGCGGCAACTGTTCGACCGTCTCGAAGACTCCGCCAACGGCACGCTATTGCCGAAGGGTTTTCACGTCGATATCCCGGCGGACCGTCTGCGCGAAGCGGAAGCCACCGCCCAGATTCTCGGCGACGACGTCTGGAAGAAGCTGCCGTGGGCCTGCGGCCAGGACGGCCGTCAGGTGCTGCCCACCACCACCGATCCGAAGGAGGCCTTGCTCAATTCGACGTGGCGTCCGTCGCTGTCGGTAACCGGCGCGGCCGGCTTGCCCGCGTTGGCCGATGCCGGCAACGTGCTGCGTCCGCGCACGGCGTTCAAGCTGTCGCTGCGTCTGCCGCCGATGATCGAGGCGGAGAAGGCCGTCGCCGAACTGAAGGCGCTGCTCGAACTGGATCCGCCGTACAACGCCAAGGTGACGTTCAAGCCTGACGCCGGCGCGGCAAGCGGCTGGAGCGCGCCCGACCTCGCCCCGTGGCTTGCCACGGCGCTCAACGACGCGTCGCGCCAGCACTACGGCGCCGACGTCGCCTATATGGGGCAGGGCGGCACCATCCCGCTCATGAACGTGTTGAAGGCGGGCTTCCCGAAATCACAGTTCATGGTCTGCGGCGTGCTCGGACCGAAGTCGAATGCGCACGGGCCGAACGAGTTCCTGCACGTGCCGTACGGCAAGAAGCTCACGGCCGCGGTCGCCGAGGTGATCGCCGCCGCGCCTTGAGCCATCTCTTCGATCGTCGTTTGCCCTGAACCCGTCACGTCCGCCGACACTGTGAATGACCGATAACTCCACCGCTCAACTCGCCACGCCCCGGATTCCGGCCGATCAATTGCATGCCTATGTGAGGGCGATCTGGGAAAAGGCGGGCAGCACGCCACGCGAAGCGGAGCTGGTCGCCGATCATCTGGTGGCGGCGAATCTGACCGGTCACGACTCGCATGGCGTGGGGATGATTCCGCGCTATGTGGCGTCGCTCGCCGACGGTGAGCTTCAGTTGAACCTGCATGCCGACGTGGTGAAAGACGCGGGCGCCGTGCTGACGGTCGAAGGCGGCCGAGGCTTCGGCCAGGTGGTGGCGTTCGAGGCCATGGAGCAGGGCATCGAGCGCGCCAAACGCATCGGCATCTGCGCGGTCGGTTTGCGCGGCGCGCATCACATCGGGCGCATCGGTCATTGGGCCGAACAGTGCGCGCGTGCCGGTCTCGTGTCGTTCCATTTCGTCAACGTGGCGGGCGATCCGCTCGTCGCGCCGTTCGGCGGCGCCGACCGGCGCATTGGCACGAACCCGTTTTGCGCTGCTTATCCGCGACCCGGCAAGCCGCCGCTCGTGCTCGACTTCGCGACCAGCACGGTCGCGTATGGCAAGACGCGCGTCGCCTATAACCAGGGCAAGCAGGTGCAACCCGGCGCGCTGATCGATCACGAGGGCCGCGCCACGCTCGAACCCAAAGTCATGCACGAAGCGCCGTTCGGTTCGCTGACGCCGTTCGGCGGGCATAAGGGCTTCGGGCTCGCGGCCCTGTGCGAGATCTTCGGCGGCGCGCTGTCGGGCGGCTTTACCACGCACTCGGCCACGCTCGGCACGACCAACGCGATCATCAACTGCATGCTGTCGGTGATCATCGATCCGGCCGCGTTCGACGCGCCCGATGCGCAAGCCGAAGCCGACGCGTTCATCGACTGGGTGAAGGCCTCGCCGCTCGCATCGGGCGTCGACCGTATCTATGAACCCGGCGAACCCGAGCGCGTGACGCGCGCGCAACGCGAGGCCGAGGGTATTCCCGTGGACGCGGCCACGTGGGCGCAGATTCTCGCCGCGGCGCTCGCCGTCGGGATGAGCGCGGAAGCAGCCGGCCACTGGTCCGCGCGTTTGCAATAAGACGCTGATGCAAAGGCGCGGCGCGCGGTGGGCCGCCCACGTTTGATCATGCGAAGTGGATACACCGTCTGTTAGCCCACCAATCAGAGAAAAAACCATTCGTCGCTGATCATTTTCGATTGCATTTTCTAATCGGCGACTATTTCTTTCTTTTTTCGATCCGGCAAGAAATTCAATCCTGGCGCGGGCGCATATTGATTGCCGCCGCGTGCCTTTTTGTGGGTCAATTTCGCCCATCTTCGGTGCGCAAGCGTTTGCGTGCGCGCCACATGCCATCGACCTTCCTCTTTCCCGCAGAACGCCTGCTGGCGGGCTTTTGAACGCGGCTTGCATTCATCTGTTGGTTACCCCGCTCCCATCCGATTCCGGTCTGCTTTAGGCTCGCATTGCAATACCAGTGTTTAACCTTAAAAGGACCGTTCAAAATGAATCTGCATAACCACCACGCCTGCCGCCCGTTCCTCGAAGCCGGCAATCTTTCGCAAATTTCGGCTTACTACGAAGAAGGCCGCAACGTCATGTGGATGATGTTGCGGGCGCAGCCGCGTCCCTGTTTCAATCTCGATCTGGTCCATGACATCCTGGAACTCGCGCAGGCAGCACGAGAGTCGGGATTGCCGATCGATTTCTGGGTCACCGGTTCGTTGATTCCGACCATGTACAACGTCGGCGGCGATCTGGATTTCTTCGCGGATGCGATCCGCGCCGGCAAGCGTCAGGCGCTCATGGCTTATGCACGGGCCTGTGTGGATTGCGTGCATGCGGCGTCACGGGGATTCGACACGGGGGCGATTTCGATCGCGATGGTGGAAGGCACGGCACTCGGTGGGGGCTTCGAGGCCGCGCTCGCGCATCATTTCCTGCTCGCGCAGAACGACGCACGCATGGGCTTCCCGGAGATCGCGTTCAATCTGTTCCCGGGCATGGGCGGTTATTCACTGGTGGCGCGCAAGGCCGGCATGCGGCTCGCGGAGGAGCTGATCGGCGTCGGCGAATCGCACACGGCCGAATGGCACTACGGCAAAGGTCTGGTCGATCAGCTGTTCGAACCGGGCGAAGCCTATATGGCGACCCGTACTTTCATCGACACGCTCAAGCCGAAAATGAACGGCATCCGGGCGATGCTGCGGGCGCGCCAGCGCGTGCTGCAACTCTCGCGCGCCGAGCTGATGGAAATCACCGAGGATTGGGTCGACGCCGCCTTCACGATCGAGGAGAAGGATCTCGCCTTCATGGAGCGGCTGGTGATGCTGCAGAACCGCCGTACCTCGAACCTGCGTCAGACGGCCAGCGCGGCCAATTTCGGCTGAATTGACCTGGGTTCGAACACAATAAGCCGTAAGGGGGGCGGTCCGGAAGCTCAGGCGATCAGCCTGAGCTTCTGTCTATCCTGCAACCAGCGTTCGAATTCAGCCGTCGGCATGGCCTGGCCGTACAGGAAGCCCTGCACGTAATCCACGCCCAAGCCCTTCATGAACACTTCTTCCGATTCGGTCTCGATCCCTTCGGCGACCACCTTGAAATTCAATTCCTGCGCGACGGCCACCATGGAGCGCACCAGTGCCTGCGCTTTGGTGTCGGCGTTGATCGAGCGCACGAAGCTGCGGTCGAGCTTGATGACGTCGAGCGGAATCCGGCCGAGCTGCGACAGCGACGAATAACCCGTGCCGAAATCGTCCAGATGAACCTGCGCGCCGAGCTGGCGGAACTGCTTGATCAGATCGATCGCGGCTGTTTCGTCTTCGATCAGGCAGCTCTCGGTCAGTTCGAGATCGATCAGGCAGGGATCGAGATTGGCGGCCTGCAGCGCCTCGCTGAAATGGCGGACCACGGCCGTATCGACCAGTTGCCGCGCCGACACGTTGATCGCGATGCGCAGGTTGTAGCCGTCCGCCTTCCATTTGGCGGCCTGTTTCGCGGCCGTTACCATGACCCAGCGACCGAGCACGCCGATCAGCCCGGACTCTTCCGCGTAACGGATGAACTCGGCGGGCATGATCTGACCGCGCTCCGGCGAATTCCAGCGCACCAGCGCTTCGACGCCTTGCACCACGCCGGTGGCGAGCGACAGTTTCGGCTGGTAGTGCAGCGTCAGCTGGCCCTCTTCAAGGCCGCGCCGCAGGTTGGTGTCGAGCCACATATACTCGGCGACCCGGCGGTTCATTTCCGGCGAGAACACGCGGTGCGTGCGCTTGCCTTCGTCCTTGGCGACGTACATGGCCGTGTCGGCCGAACGGATCAGCGACTCGAGGCTGTCGCCGTGTTCCGGATACAGTGCGATGCCGATCGAGCAGCCCGTGTAGACCTCCACGAGCCCGAGGGCGAACGGCGTGCGCATGCGCTCGAGAATGCGCTGCGCGGTGGTTTCGAGTTGGTGCGCCGTACCCTTGGTCGCGAGCACGATAAATTCATCACCGCCCAGGCGCGCGAGCGTATCGCCTTCGTTCAGACACTCGCTGATGGCCGACGACACGTCGCGGATCAGGCGGTCGCCGAATACGTGGCCGTAGTGGTCGTTGACCTTCTTGAAGTTGTCCAGATCGAGGAACAGCACGCCGACCGCTTCGCCCGGCGCGGCGTCTTCGATGGCGGTGCGGATTTTGTCCTGGATCGCGTTGCGGTTCGCGAGCCCGGTGAGCGAGTCGGTGTTCGCCAGTTCGGTGAGGCGTTCCTGCGCGAGCCGTTCCTCGGTGATGTCGGTGCCTGAGCAGATCAGGAATTGCTCCTCGACGCCGCTGCCGCTGTGGACGAATTTGTTGCGGAACAGAAAGAGCCGTTCGCCATGCACCGTCTTGACGCGCCGCTCGACTTCGTACGACACGCCGCGATTGAAGAAGCCTGCAATGTTCTGGCTGGAGGCCGCGCCGTCTTCGGTGGACATGAACAACGCCCATACGTTGCGGCCGATGATGTTCTCTTCCTTGACGCCCGTGAGTTCTTCGGCAAGACGGTTGAAGCGTTGTATTCGGCCATGCCGGTCGACGATCACGACGACCGAATTCACTTCGGACACGACCTGCTCGGCGAACGAGAGGCCGTGGACCAGATCGCGGGCGACGGATTCGGTGTCGTCGTAGGCCGAGGCGGTGCCGGCCCAGCTGTTGCTGCTGAGCTTTTTGCCGACCAGATGCAAACGCAGCGGTTCGCCGAACAGCCGCACGTCGAGGACGAGATGCGAGGTCACGCCGGTGAGGCAGCGGATTTGCGAGGCCTGCTGAGGATTCAGCGGAATGGCGACATTGGCCGGCATGTCGCCGGTGACGGGCGTGAGTTCTAGCGCGTTGCTGTCGTTCGACAGACGCCAGCATGGGCTGCTTGTGCCGAACTGGGCATAAAGCACCTGCTCGTGTTGGTCGTCGTTCATGAGATCCCCGGGCGGTGTGTGCCGGTGGCCGCCGTGAAGGCGGAGTCGGCAAACAGTCTTCATCATACTTAAGACTGTCCCCATTGTAGCGAAGCGATTGGAATTAGGGCTTATAAAGATTAACGGTCAGTAAGACTTCCATCTTTAGGGCTTTTTCAGGTGCTTTTTTACGTGCTCTGTCCCGCGCTCTTTCCCGTCAGGCACAGGTGATTTACGGCAACCCGCGCTCATTCTAAACAGCTAAAACCGTCGCGCCAGCCATGCGCGAGCCTTTTCCCTTTCGACGGGAACCGCTTCCAGCGACGGTTCGAACCAGAAAGTCCCTGACACGAGCGTGGCCACTACAACGCCGTCGCGATACAGAATCCGGTTTCCCGTCACAGCGGGCACACGTTCGCCGACGAGCAAAGTGCCCGCGAGATTCAACGGATCGGTCCCGGCGACACACACAAAAGCACCGTCGTTCGCATGCCGCCGCACTTCTCGCAGCACGGGAATCGCTTCGGGCAGAGCAAATTGTTCGCCGGCGAGACCATTCACGAAGCGCCCGCCGCGAATCACGCCGCGCGCTTCGAGCCGCTGAAAAACCCGCAGCAGGTCTCGCCACGGCGGCAGCCACTCGGCCTCGCGTTCGAGCAGACGCCAGAACACCACGCCATAACGGCGCAACAGCGTCAGCGCGACATGTTCCAGCACTTCGGGTGGGAACTGCCGGCGGCGCTCCGGCACGGTCTCTGACGCCGCAACGGCGCTGGGCCGGCTGACCAGCGCCCAGCGTCCGGCGTCGTCCATGCCGCCGATCAGCGCACTCGAACGCGCGCGCCGGTTGCTGGAAAACGCGTTGCGTTTGGCGACGGGCTTCAGCAAGGCGCGCAAGCCGGCAAAACTGTCGGAGTTCACGAGCCCCGCGGCCACCAACTCGCCCAGCGCGCTCTCCAATTCCATACGCAATACGCGAACTTCGGCGAGCAATTCGTCGAAGAACATTGCGCCGTGTTGCACGAGCATGTCATACACGCTTTGCGCGCGCGCCGACAACTCCGGTTGCTTCGACGGATCGAGCAACGCGCTCCACACGCGTACCTGCGCGCGTGGCAATAGCACGATCGGCGTACTGCGGACCGGCCCAGCGGCGCCGCGCGCGCGTTCCGTCAGCCGGGTCCAGACTATTTTGCCGGCGCGGCATAGTTCGTCTAGCAAAGTATTCGCGTAGGCCTTCACGCGCGTGGGCAGGATGTCTTCCTCCCATGCGCCCGCCGCGGCCTGGTAGCCTTCGAGCTGTTCGAGGACCGCGGCCAGCGCGTCGCGCCCCTCGCTGCGCGTGTCCGGCGTCAGATGCTGCCACTCGAACAGAAAGCGCATGAAATCGTGCCGTTCCACCGGCTCGATTTCGCGCCGCAGGCGTTTCACCGTGTAGCGGTGTATCCGCGCGAGCAGGTGCCGTTCGCACCATTCTTCCTCGGCGGCTTGCGGCGTGAAGTGGCCGCGCATCACGTAGCCTTCGGCTTCGAGGCGCGTGAGGCTCTGTTCGACCGATGCCGCAGGCAACTTCAGCGCTTCAGCGATCGCGCCGACCGGCAACGGCCCAAAACCGGTCAGGCGCGCACGGAGCACGTCGAGCAGGGCGTCGTCGGCGTTCCAGGTCTCCGTGTAGCCTTTCGGCGCGGCAACGGGCGGCGCCAAGCGGGCGTCGGGAAAGAGCGACTGAAAACAGGTCAGACGTTCGACAGGCAGCCACACGGCCGAGTCGCCGGCCAGTTGCAGGCGAGTGGCGCGGCCGGATTCGGCCAGCGACGCGAGCCATGCCAGCCAGCCTTCGTTGCGCCGCGCTTCGGTCTCGGTGATGCAGGCGAGGCCGCTCAACGCTTCGTGCATCTCGTCGGCGTTGCGCGCCTGCGGCCATGCTTCGTCGCGCACGCTGTCGATGGCTTCGGCATCGAGCGCGCCGAGATCGTCGGCGCTCGACGGGTCGGTCCAGCGGCGGTTCAGCACGGCTTGCGTGCGGCGCTCCTCGATTGGCGCGTCGTCGAGATAGGCGTACGGTTTGGCGTTGAGGATTTCGGCGGCGAGCGGCGAGGGCGCCGGCAAATCGCGCGCGACCAGTTGCACGTCGCCCTGTTCGATACGGCGCAGCAGCGCGAGCCAGCGTTCGCTGTCCATCGCGTCGTGCAAACAGTCGTCGACGGTTTGGTCCACTAACGGATGATGCGGCAGTTCGCGTTCGCCGACGACGTTCTCCAGACACGCAGCCTGCTCGGGAAACACGTTCGCCAGCAAATCTTCGCTGCGCATGCGCTGCAATTGCGGCGCGGTTTTGCGCCCGCCGGTGTAACGCGGCAGACCGAGCGCGGTGGTCGCGTTCCAGCGCCAGCGCACGCCGAACAGCGGCGCATCGAGCAGCGCCTGAATCAGCAGATGCTCGGCGCTGTTCGAATGCAGATAGCGCCACACGTCGTCGAGCACGAAGGAATGGCTGCCGGTCAGCGACAGCACGATCGCGTCCTCGGTGGCGGCGGCTTGCAGCTCGAAGTTGAAGGTCCGGCAAAAGCGCTTGCGCAGCGCGAGGCCCCACGCGCGGTTGACCCGGCTGCCGAACGGCGCATGAATGACGAGCTGGGTGCCGCCGGATTCGTCGAAGAAACGCTCCATGACCAGCGTGTTTTGTGTGGGCAGCACGCTGAGCGCGGCGCGCGCGCGGGCGAGATAGTCGACGATCTGGCGGGCGGCGGCTTCGTCGAGATTCAGGTTGTCGACGAGCCAGTCGATCGCGTGGTCGATGCGGGCGGGGAGCGTTTCGACCTCGGTGCCGGTCGTGTCCGTCAAACCGGCCGCCGTTCCCACGCCATCGAGAAGACGCCCAATCTGTTCGCGCAATCGCGCGACGCCGAACGACAGTTCGTCGCTGCGCCCCGGCGCCTCGCCGAGCCAGAAAGGAATATTCGGCGGTTGGCCTTGCGCGTCCTCCACGCGCACGCGCCCGCTTTCGATCCGCAGAATCCGGTACGACGCGTTGCCGAGTTGAAACACGTCGCCCGCCAGACTTTCGACGGCGAAATCCTCGTTGACGGTGCCGATATTGATCGCCTGCGGTTCGAGCACGACGGCATAGTCAGCGTTCTCGGGAATCGTGCCGCCCGACGTGACGGCGACCAGCTTGCCGCCGCGCCGGCCGCGCAGCGTGCCGCTCACGACGTCGCGATGAACATAGGCGCCGCGCGGACCGTTGCGGCTCGTGTAGCCTTCGGCGAGCATGCGCAGCACGGCGTCGTATTGATCGCGTTCGAGGTCCGCGTACGGCGCGCCGCGCCGCATCAGCTCGAACAGCGCGTCCTCGCTCCATTCCGCGCTCGACACTTCCGCGACGATCTGCTGGGCGAGCACATCGAGCGGCGCGCGCGGAATCCGCAGCGCGTCGAGTTCGCCGCGTCGCACGCAATCAAGCAGCGCGGCGCATTCGATCAGATCGTCGCGCGAATTCGGAAACAGCCTGCCTTTCGGCATGCCGCCCACGTGATGGCCCGAGCGTCCGACGCGTTGCAGGAACGGTGCGATCGCGCGCGGCGAACCCATCTGGCAGACCAGGTCGACGTCGCCGATATCGATGCCGAGTTCCAGCGAAGCGGTGGCGATCAGCACCCGCAAATCGCCGCGTTTCAGGCGCTGCTCGGCGTCGAAACGATGTTCCTTGGCGAGACTGCCGTGATGCGCGGCGACCACGTCCTTGCCCAGCCGCTCGGTCAGATGACGCGCGGCGCGCTCGGCCATGCGGCGCGTGTTGACGAAAATCAGCGTGGTCCGGTGCATCGCCACCAGCTCGGCGAGACGGTCGTAGACGCGCTCCCATACCTCGTTGGGCATCACCGCTTCGAGCGGCACGGGCGGGATTTCGAGCGCGAGGTCCCGTTCGCGGATATGACCCACGTCGATGATTGCGCAATCGGCGGGAATGCCGCTGTCGATGCTGCCGCCGCCCACCAGAAAGCGCGCGACCGCGCTTACCGGCTTTTGTGTCGCCGACAGGCCGATACGCGGCAAGCGCCGCTGGCATAGCGCGTCGAGCCGCTCGAGGCTGAGCGCGAGATGGCTGCCGCGCTTGCTGCCGGCGAGCGCGTGAATTTCGTCGACGATCACCGTGCGCACGGTCGAAAGCATGCGGCGGCCGGAGTCCGAACCGAGCAGCACGTAAAGCGATTCCGGTGTCGTCACGAGAATATGCGGCGCGCGCTTCTTCAACGCGTTGCGTTCCTGCTGCGTGGTGTCGCCGGTGCGCACGGCGGTGCGGATATCCAGCGGCGGCAAGCCGCTCGCGTCGAGTTCCGCGGCGATGCCTTGCAGCGGCAGTTGCAGATTGAGGCGGATGTCGTTGGAGAGCGCCTTCAGCGGCGACACGTAGACCACCAGCGTTTCGTCCGGCAATGCGCCGCCGTTGGCGAGGCCTTGCTGGACCAGATCGTCGAGCGCGGACAGGAAGGCGGTGAGCGTCTTGCCCGAACCCGTCGGCGCGGCCACCAGCGTGGAGCGGCCACGGCGAATCTGCGGCCACGCGGCGGCTTGCGCGTCGGTCGGCGCGGGGAAGGTCTTGAGGAACCAGCTCGCGACAGCCGGATGGAAATCGGCGAGCGCGCCGGCCGTCGAGAGCCCGATGGCGGGTGTCGCGACGGATGCGTTGGCGGACGCCGCGCCCAAGGCGGCGGTAGTGGAAGCCGAAGTCATGCTCGCGTAGATGGGGGCGGGGCGTGCCATATCCAGAGGGCGCCGAAGGCAACCGGTTGCAAGGATCAGGAACCAGTCTGGCAGGTTTCCACGCGTTTTGCCGAGCGCTACAGATCGGCATTTATGTCGCAATGGAGAGCCTGCGCTACGGCAATTTTTGCCGCGGGGCACAGCTTGCCGCTCGCTCTGCCGGATTTTGCCAATTGCAGTACTCTCTACGCCTCACCCATCCACGAACCACGTTGGAGTCTCGACGATGCGATACAACCAGTTGGGCCGTACCGGTGTGTTTGTTTCAGAATTATGTTTGGGCACGATGACCTTCGGCGGCGGCGGGGGCATCTGGAAGCAGATCGGCGATCTGCAGCAGGGGGACGCGGAGCGGCTGGTCGGCCGGGCGCTCGACGCGGGCATCAATTTCATCGACACAGCCGACGTCTACTCGGAGGGCCTGTCCGAACAGATCACGGGCCAGGCACTGAAGAATCTCAAGGTGCCGCGCGACAAAGTGGTGGTGGCCACCAAGGTCTTCGGCCAGACGGGCGAGTTTCCCAATGCGCGCGGCGCCTCGCGTTATCACATCATCGACGGTGTGAAGGCGAGCTTGAAGCGTCTGCAACTCGATCACGTCGACCTGTATCAGATCCACGGTTTCGATCCGGCCACGCCGATCGAGGAAACCATGCGCGCACTCGACACGCTGGTGCAGCACGGCCATGTGCGCTATGTGGGCGTGTCGAACTGGGCCGCGTGGCAGATCGTGAAAGCGCTCGGCATTTCCGAGCGCCTTGGGCTCGCGCGTTTCGAAACGCTGCAGGCGTATTACACGCTGGCGGGCCGCGACCTCGAACGGGAACTCGCGCCGATGCTGCACAGCGAAGGCCTCGGCCTGATGGTGTGGAGTCCGCTTGCGGGCGGCTTACTGAGCGGCAAGTATGGACGTGAGCAGCAGGGCGAAACGGGCAGCCGCCGCACGACGTTCGATTTTCCGCCGGTCAATCGCGAGCGCGCTTATGACTGTATCGACGTGATGCGCGACATCGCCGAGGCAAAGCGAGTGTCGGTCGCGCAGATCGCGCTAGCGTGGCTGCTGCATCAACGGGTGGTGACCACGGTGATCGTCGGCGCGAAGAAGGTCGAGCAGCTCGACGACAATATCGCCGCGACGGGCGTTTCGCTCACCGCGGATGAGCTTGCGAAGCTCGATCAGGTCAGCACGCTGCCCGCGGAATATCCGGGCTGGATGCTGGAGCGGCAAGGTGAGCCACGCCGCAAGCAGCTTGAAGAGGCGCGGCATCCGGCGGCGTAGCGGCAGCCGTCAGCGAAGCCAACCGCAGCGACCCGCAGCAAGCCGCAGCGACCCGCAGCAAGCCGCAGCAAGCCGCAGCAAGCCGACGCCGGCTGGACACCACGTGAGAACAGCACGGACTGTGAACGCGGTGCCTGGTCGTCGCATCCCCCCGGCGCGATTGGCGGAGCGGGCGCCTATGCGGCTGCGGCCGCATCCGCTGCGTCGGCTACTTAAGCGGCTCGCAGTGCGGCCGCTTATTCCGCCGCGCCTTGGGCTGCTTCAGCTGCCTGCGCCGTATAAGCCGCGGCAGCATCCATCGTGCGAGCCGAGTACACCATCGCGGCGCCCGCATTGATCGCGACCGCCACGCCCAGCGCTTCGGCGATTTCCTCGCGCGTCGCGCCATGCTTGAGCGCTTCGGCGGTGTGCACGGTAATACAGCCGTCACAACGCAGGCTGACCGCCGCCGCAAGCGCAATCAGTTCGCGCGTCTTGGCGCCGAGCAGGTCCTTCTTCTGGCCGGCGCTCGACAACGCCTGATAGCCCCTGACGGTATCCGGCGACAGTTTGGCGATCTCGCCGATCCGGCCGAACAGTTCTTGACGGTAATCGATCCAGTTCAACATGGCAGTGCTCCTTGGTCTGTTGCGCGTCGGCGAGTGCCGGCGTCGTGAGACAAGTATTGCGCTGCGCCGCGATATCCTGAATACTCGATTCGCTCAACTTTTAGCGCGATCGTCTCATGGATACGCTCAGCCGACTGATCGACCTCGCCCGCCCCCAAGCCAGCCTCGATCTGCGTTGCCTGCTCTCGGGCGCTTTCGATATCGGTCATGGCCGGGAGGAAGCGGGCATTGCGCCGTTCCACCTGGTGCTGGACGGCGCATGCGTCGTCGAAACCGCGGACGGCGCGCAGCGTGCATTGCACGCGGGCGACTTCATGCTGTTTCCGCGCGGCGCGGCGCATCGTGTGCGCGATGTGCAGCGCTCGGCCGCCACTGCGCCGGTGACGCAAGGCCATGACGGCATGCTGCCTTTGCGGCGCAACGACGGCCACGATGACCACGACGGCGCCCACGTCCCCGCCGACCTTGATCTTCTGTGTGGCCGCTTTGTCTACTCGCCCGGTTCGTCGGCCTTGCTGCTGAACGCGTTGCCCGATCCGTTCCATGTCTCGCTCGGCGGGACGGAAACGCTGGACTCGTTGCAAACGGTGATTGCGCTGATGCGCAGCGAGGCCGAAGGACGGCAGGCGGGCGCCCGCGCGATCGTCACCGCGTTGAGCAATGCGCTCCTCGCCATGGCGCTACGCGTGCACGGCGAGCAGAACGCATCGGCTTCGGGCGTGCTCGCGCTGCTGGCCGACGCACGCCTCGGCGCTTCCGTGCAAGGCATGTTGAGCGCTCCCGAACGGGCGTGGACCATCGCCGAACTCGGCGAACTCGCCGCCATGTCGCGCGCGACTTACGCACGCCATTTCAACGAGCGCGCGGGCATGACGGTGATGGACTTTCTCACGCAGATCCGCATGACCATCGCGTGCGATCTACTGCGCCGCACGCAGCGCAGCGCGGCCGAGATCGGCGAGGCGGTCGGCTATCAATCGGAGGCCGCCTTCGGCAAGGCGTTTCAGCAAAGCGTCGGCATGCCGCCGGGACGCTACCGGCGTCGGCCGCAAGAGAACGATGGGGCGGAGAACTAGCTACGGTTTGCCCGGCTTGCCCGGTTTGCCGAACCAGCGCCGTTCGATCCATGACATCAGGAAGGCCACCAGCAATGCGCAGATCGTGCCGAGCGTCACTTCGCCGAGGCGCATGAGGGCTTTGTCCCACGCGGGACCCATGCCCGGCACCAACAGCATGATCGTCGCCGTAATGCCGCCCAGACGCGCCGCGCTGCCGACGTTCAGGACCCAGCACAGGGCGATCGCGACACCCACCGTGGCGGCATAGGCCGCGAAATAGCCCTCGCCGAACGTGGCGCCCACGAGTCCGCACAAGCCGCCGACCATCGCGCCGATGAATTGATCGCGCGACAGGTTGCGGGTGTCGACATAGCTATGCTGGCTGACCGCGATGGCCGTGATGGCGGCCCAGAAGGTCTGCTCGGTATGCAGCAAGCGGCCGATGGCGACGGCGAGACTCGCGCCGGCGACCGCCTGCACGGCCATGAAGCCGCCTTCGATCAGGCGCTCGCCGAGCGGCAACGACTTGAGAAAGGCAAACAGCGAGTTGGCGGCGCTCGCCCGTGCCGTGCGTCGGGAATCGTCGGGTGGGGTCATCGAAGGTGAGAAGGTCTATTGCAGCATGAAGGTCCCGTATTCTAGCGACTCCCATTGGCGGTCGAGCAGAGACCAGCGCGCCGGCAGCGAACGGGCCAAGCCGTGGCGATGGAGCGCGGGATCGAGTGGGAGCGTGATTGCCGTGAAGAACACGCGGAGTCCGGCGAAGGCGGCCACCACGCATACGGACTACATGCCTCGGGCATTCACGTGTTTGAGTAACCGTGACTAACCTTCATGACTGCGCAGCCGGCGATACCAGTTCATCAACGGTGTCGCCGAGACTCCGTGTATCACCACCGACGCCGCGATCACAGCCAGCGTGAGCGGCACGAGCGGAGCGACGTCGGCAGCGGCGCCGTTTTCGAGCGCGTACGCCAGGTAGTAAAACGAACCGATCCCGCGTATCCCGAACCAGCTCATCAAACGCCGTTGCGTCGGCGTCGCGCTCGATCCCACCAGCGACAGCTCCACCGATATCGGCCGCACGAGCACGAACAGCGCGGCGGTCAGCGCGATGGTCTGCCAGGTGAAGAGCGGCGTGTGCATCGTGGCGAGCACGTTGCCGACCATCGCCATGACGGCGACCTCTGCGATGCGTTCGAGTTCGATCGTGAAGCCGAGCACCGACTCCGTCATATACGCGTGCGCTTTGCTCGGATTCGCCGCGGTCGCTTCGACGTCTTCGGAATCGACGGTGCCGATGGTTTCGCGAGGCGACTGGCCGCCGCTCGCGCGATGTTCGACACGGCGCATCGCGACACCGGCCGCGAACACGGCCAGAAAACCATAGGTATGCGCGAGCTGCGCGGCGCCGAACGACAGTTCGATCAATCCGAGCGCGAAGAAACCCTCCAGCCCGAGCGCCTGCGCGTGGCGCGTGCGCAGCCACGCCACCGCGTGCGTCGTGGCCCAGCCAAGCACGCCGCCTATCGCGATCGCGCCCGCCACGCCCCACACGATGCTGGCCGCGAGTTCCAGGTTCAACAGGTCGCCCGCTTCGGCGGCGGGCGCCGCGCATAACGCCAGGCCGAGCATCGCGAAGGGCAGCGCGATGCCGTCGTTCAGTCCGCCTTCGCCGGACAGCGCGAAGCGCAGCAGGTCGTGGTCGCCGGGGTTGTGCACTTGTACGTCGTGCGCCAGCACCGGATCGGTCGGCGCGAGAATCGCCGCCAGCAGCAAGGCCGGCCCCCAGCCGAGATGCAGGACGTACACGCCGAACAGCATCAGCAGCGGAATGGTCGCGAGCATCGCAAGGAAGCCGAGACGCAGCGGCACGGTCCAGAGTTTTTCGAGCATGCCGAGCCGCAGCCGCAGGCCGATGGCAAACAGCGAGACGAGCAGCGCGACTTCGGTGATGGTACGCAGCAGATGCGCGTCGGCGATCATATCGAGGCGCAACAGGCCGATACCGGGCGGCCCCAGGAAGTAGCCGATCGCGAGATAAAACATGGCGGCGCTGATGGGTAGCCGCCGCAGCGCCGTTGCCGCCAGGCCCATAAAAACGAGCACGGCGCCAACGATGAGAAACCACAAAGTTTCGTGCATGAGCATCCGGTGAGGGCCCGCATGCGCGTACCGTATGCGTGGCCGGTTGAAGAAAGGTGCGCCGGGACGCGTCAGTCGCTGACGCGTCATTTCAAGGCGCGCGTCCGAATGCTTCGCGCAGTTTGCGCTTGGCTTGCTGCAAGGTGTCGCGGCGCGTTTTCGGCAGGTTCCTGCCGGCGCGATTGATATAGAAGTTCAGCATCGACATCGCCGACTGGAACGGTGTGCCTTTGCGGCGGCGGCTTTTGGTGGACGACTGCTTGAGCGATTGCGCAATCGACTCCGCGCTGCCGGTTTTGAAAATATCGTGCTGGATATCCATCGCGTCACTGGTTTCCATCACGTGATGCGACCATTTCTTCGGGCTTTTTGCGCGATGCGCCGCGTGTGCCTGGGCGTGCCGCTGGCGTGGCGGCCGGCCCGACTTGCCGCGCGCGACGGGGCGTTTGGACTTGCTGGTGGATTTCCGGGTGGCCATGATGGCGCCTCCTCAACGGGTCGTGCGCGCTGATCGAGCTTATTGTGCGCTCAAACTGAAACGCGCCGGCTGCCGCGATGGCGGCATGCCGGCGCATCGGCGCGGACGCGGGTGACCGGTTGCGCTCGCGCGCGTCCGCCGCGAGCCTGCGTTACAACTTCAGCCCGCCAGCCTCCGGCGCGTCCGACGACGCGGGCGGAACGTCGCCGACGCCGTGGTCGTCGCGACGCGCATACGAGTCGCGACCCCAATAGGGTTCGCTGCCGTAGTACTGATGCACGGACGTGGCCCACGTCTGGTCCGCCATGGATGGCCAGTGGTCCTTGTCGAAGCCCGGTGCGTTCTTCACGCGCTCAGCGGTCATGTTCAGCACGAAACACTTGCGCCCGGTATCGAGCGTCAATGCATGCCAGGGGATGGCGAGCAGCTTGTCGCCGATGCCGAGAAAGCCGCCGCTCGAGAGCACGGCATACGCAACGCGGCCCGAGCCGACGTCGAGCATGATGTCCTTGATCTTGCCGATGTCCTCGCCGTCGCTGCTGAGCACCTTGTTGCCGTCGAGCGTGGCCGCGGCCATCACGTCCGGGCCGGGGCCGTCCGCGGTCGCGCTTCCCTTGCCGACGATTCGGGCGCCTTGGTCTTGCCGTATGCCGGCTTGTGTCTGTGTCTGGTTCAGCATGATGAGCCTCCTCTACAGGTAAGTGTGTGCAAGGCTGAGCAACCGGCGTTCCTTCCAATTCCGGAGGGGGGGGGCAGTGGTGGTGATCCTTGCTGGAGCTCGTCTGCGTTTGCAAAGAGCGCGTGTGGAGCGTCACGCTGAACGCGTAAAGCGTGCTGACGCGTTTGAAAATATTTCGTCGGGATAGAAAGACGAGGAGAACTGAGAAAGTGCGTTCACGGGTTGGCGGCAACATGGCCTGCCACCAGGATACCGGTACGGCGCCGCTATGAGGCATAGCCCTTGCTGACTGTTTAGGCAGCAGCGCGATCAATCACGTACGAACGCTGTCTATCTGGTCCATCTATCCTCGGAGACTTCAATGAAATATTCAAAAGCATTGCTGGTATCGGCACTTTTCGCCATGTCGGGGGCGGCGTTCGCGCAAGCGGGCGGTGGCAACGGTAACGGCGGCAATGGTGGCTCCGGCGGCTCGGGCAACGCGCACGGCGCGGCGACCGCAGCGCCGACCACGGATGGACAAGCCGCATCGGGCGCGATGAGTTCCACCGGCTCGAAATCCCATCACATGTCGAAGACAAAAGCCAAGAAGGCGAAGACCGATTCCACCAATATGCCGGGTGCGGATGCGAGCAGCGATACGAAAGGCCAGTGAGAGCGCTCTATTGAGCGGCAGGGCCATGACGAAGGGTCGGGCAGCTTTCTGACCAGTGAGGTGCAATCGGCGCGAGCCCAGCGCCGGTTCTTTCGGAATCCCGATGGGCGGGGAAAAGTCAACGCCTAAGAACGGGTAGTATCGGAGCAGAGGGCAATGTCGGCAACTACGGAGACACTGCTCCGCCTGTATCGATGCGACAGAAGCGTGCGGTTCGACTCTCTTGTTCAAGAACACCAGGAAGCAGAGGCGCACGCCCGGTGCATCGCGGGAGATACGATCATGACGCAAACGATCCACTATCAAATGAACATTTGCGGCGGCGATTTCTCGCACGTCAGGGAATGCTTTCGCCACTGGAAGTCGCAGCCCCTCGTGTATCGAAGGAATCAGCAGATGTTCGAAGGAAAACAGGAAGTGCGGCCGTTGTCGGCCCATGTGTTCGACAACGGCGAGGTCGCGCATGAAGCGCTCGAGCGCGTCTGTTCGCCCGGCGATCCGTATGCGCTCGCTGCCGAGGTACACGACGGCGAGCGCGACATGTGGCTCGTGATGGCCGCATTCGCGGAAGAGGTGTGACGAGCCTTGAGTGGCGGCTCTTTTAAGGCGCCGCCTGTTTTGCTGCGCGCGATGCACCCGTCGCGGGCACGCCCGCCCCCCCCGAATCAGTCGC
>NZ_JARESS010000057.1:0-47826 GCF_046027915.1 Paraburkholderia sp. RL17-347-BIC-D | reverse complement strand
GGGCTACGCGCCAGCGAAGTGGCCGCGCTGAAGGTCACCGACGTCGACAGCGAACGCATGACATTGCGTATCAAGCAGGGCAAGGGTCGCCGTGACCGCTACGCAATGCTCTCGCCGGTGCTGCTCGAGCGTCTGCGTGTGTGGTGGCGCGTGGCCCGTGCGCAGGGCAAGATGCCCGAGGGTGGGTGGCTGTTTCCCGGGCTCGATCCACTCGATCAGCTGAGCACGCGGCAACTGAACCGCGCCATTCATGCCGCCGCCGAAGCCGCGCACATCGACAAGCGTGTGTCGATGCACACGCTGCGTCACAGTTTCGCGACGTACCTGCTCGAACAGAAGGTGGACATCCGCGTGATCCAGGTGCTGCTCGGCCATGCGAAGCTCGAGAACACTGCGCTCTACGTCCAGGTGGCCACCGACCTGCTGCACGAGGTCACCAGTCCGCTGGACCGTCTGCCTCCCGGGTAGGCCCGCGCTGTAGCGCCTCATGCTGGAGGTTGCGGACATCTTCCGCAGCCACGGGCCAGCGTGGCGAGCCACGGCACACCTGAGCCTGGGGCAGCTGAAGGTCATGTCGGCCATCGAACGGTGCCGCACGGCGGCACTGGGCGGACATGTGCTGCGCTGTTCAGGTTGCGCAAGCTCAGAGGTGTCCTTCAACTCGTGCCGGGACCGGCATTGCCCGAAGTGCCAGGCCAGCGCCGCACACCGCTGGCTGGAGGCGCGCCAGGCCGATCTGCTACCCGTCGAATACTTCCACGTCGTCTTCACGCTTCCCGCGCCCATCAGTGCGATCGCCTGGTACAACAAACGGATCATCTACGGCCTGCTGCTCGACATCGCCGCCGACACGCTGCGCACGATCGCCGCCGATCCCCGGCACCTCGGCGCCCGGATCGGGGCCACGCTCGTCCTGCACACCTGGGGCTCCGCACTCACGCATCATCCGCATGTGCACGGCATCGTCCCCGGCGGCGGGCTGTCGCCTGACGGTGAGCGCTGGATCGCCTGCCGGCCCGGCTTCTTCCTGCCCGTGCGCGTCCTGTCACGCCTGTTCCGGCGCCGCTTCCTCGAGGCACTCCAGTCGGTTCACCGCCGTGGCGACCTGCAATTCTTCGGCGAGTACACCGGGCTTGCTGACCCCGCCACCTTTGCCCGCTGGCTTGCGCCGCTGCGTAGCTGCGAATGGGTGGTCTACGCCAGGCGCCCGTTCGCCGGACCAAAGGCGGTGCTCGAGTACCTCTCACGCTACACGCACCGCGTCGCCATCTCCAACCAGCGCCTGGTCGCCTTCGATGAGCGTGGCGTCACGTTCCGCTGGAAGGATTATCGCGCGAAGGGGCGCACCCGCTACAAGACCATGACGCTGGAGGCCGGCGAGTTCATGCGCCGCTTCCTGCTGCACGTGCTGCCCGGCGGCTTCCATCGCATCCGTCACTACGGGCTGCTCGCCAACCCGGTGCGCCGCGCCAGTCTCGCCAAGGTGCGTGCGCTGCTGCACGTCACGCCCGAACCTGACACGCCATCCGACGACACCGGCATCCAAACCCGGCCCGTCTTCATCTGCCGTCACTGCGGCGCACCGATGATCGTCATCGACATCCTCGCGCGCAGCGCTCCGATCCGCGCACCGCCGATGTGCCGGGGTCCGACATGAGCACAACGGTTCCGCGATATCTGAACCGACCGTCGGCTTTGCGGCAACGCGGCCCACGAGCGGACGTTTGCGCCTGGCGCTACGCAAAGCGCCTCCCACGTCCGCTTCACCATCGCGATCGCACGAGAGCATCGCTTCGCTACGGCGTCAGCGCCCGTGCAGCATTCCGCCCGGCCGCACCGCATCCGACATCGCTGGACATCCTGATCTACCAATCGCCATAGCGGCGCGTCCCGACCACATCGGAGCACTCCGCAGTTTCCTCCATCGGGCTTATTCGACGCCTGCCGACACGCGCGGAGGCATGCACATTCCTGCGGCCGATGGCAGGCATCGAATAAACCTTAACGGGAGTGCGCGTTGGCGACCGGCCGCTTTCGGGAAGCGAAATACCAATGACCGGTTTGCGGCGATGAGTTCGAAGCGCGGACGGACTCAGCCCGACCCCAATCCGCCGTTCGACCGGGGTCCGCTCCTGCGGCAGCTTCCAAGGGACACCCGCCGCTCTGCAATTGCGGCCGCTGGCAGAAATGAACGCATATATCCTCACTGTCGCCTATATTTCCATTGCATTGCGCGTCGTGTTTGCCATGCCCTGTTGAGAGGCCGTAAGCGGTCGGAACCGCGGTTTCCGCCAGTAGAAGATGAGCGAGGCTTTTGATGGAGGAATTGGTAAAGGCGGCAAAAGTGGTACATCTCTCGCTGATTGCGATTTGCGCGGCGTTCCTCGCGTTCGCCCTCGCGCCGAACGATGCCGAAAACTATCGACTCGCGAAAAGCGAACTTGACGCACTTCGGACCCTACAGTTTGATCAATTCGCAGTGTGGGCAGCTAAAAATGTTGCGTTACCGGACGTTCAAAAAAGCGCATCGTCGCTGCGGAACCTGTTAACGGTGTCAAGTGCTGTTGTGAAAGTCTCTACCGACATCGCAATTCGACAACCGTTAGTTGTTGACCGCCCCGATGCAAAATGGAACTTACAACAAATCCTCGATTTTATAGAAAAACCAAACTCAGTCGGCATTCTGAGTCAATTATCGGATGATCAAGTTGTCACGGCCATGCAACGGCTTTTCCAAAGGCCAGCCGGGATTTGTTCGACGTACGGTATTGGTCCCGACACGCCGTGCCCAGAGCTGTCAAGCGATTTCATACTGTCAGCCATACGTCTTGAGCTTGAACGGCCCGTTGATGGAAAGTTGGTCAGCGGCGCCAAGGACGCTTATCGCAGTGTTCCGGAGACACCTTACAATCTAGGCGTGATGCGGTTCGAGTTTTATAAGGACACCAAACATGGTCGGGATCTTCAATACAGGCAGGCGAATCTTCGCATCAAAAACAAACGAGTCGCTGAGGGGTATTTTGCGCGAACTTGGATTTTGTCACACAAGAATGCTCTCGGTCTCGTTTCACAAGGCTCGAATCCCGTGGCATTGCCGCACCTCCGGCGGATTTGGGACGAGGTTGCGCTCATGACGCCACAAGATGCCGCGCGTTTTATAACTGCCCGAGAAAGCGCTAGTCGTCGAACGTTCTCCGCATTCGGTATCACCGTCGACGAGGCGATTCTCGCCATTGCCGGCCCGTCAATCATATTTTTTATTTTGCTTTATTTGCTAGCGGAGCTTCGGCACTTGGACAACATTTTTGACCGAGGCAGTCACCCGGGCGGTACGTTGGCGTGGATAGTTGTATATCCCGAGGCGCTCGCCCGAATTATCTCATTGCTCTCGGTATCGCTACTTCCCGTGATCACAGTTGGCACACTTCTTTCAGTGACCGCGCGCAACTATGATGGGAGGTTGCTTACTACTGCAATGATTTCCTTGGGCGTGTGCGTTGTCGCCGCCATGACTGTTCCCTTACTCAATCGGCTTGGGACACGCGGGGCTCCCTCAAAGGAAAAACTTGATCCAGACGGTATTCACAGTGCAAGTAACTAGCTGCCTTATCACCGCGAGGCGCCGACCGTACTACGTGTCGTAGAATTCAAGCGGGGCTTGTCGGGAGAGAAACTGCCGAGGAGTCGACGATGAACTGTGTTCCCTGCTATGCATTTGTTGCCTGTCTTGCAGTATTGGCCCCTGCCAAGGGATACGCGCAGGCCAGTGAAGTTGTGGTCGGAGAGGGTGGCGGCGCTCCTGCGTTTCAAGGAACGGCCTACCCGTGCGGCGCGAACCTTGAGAGCATTGGAAGGGAGTTCTGTGCTCAACATTCTCCGTCGGGCTCGATGACGGGGGAGTTCTTCCTTAGCGCGCTATCGCAACAAGCAGGCGGCAAGTGTGGTTGGACGAGATATCGCGTCGAGTGCAAAAGATAAAAACACGAATGGCTGCTTCGTAATTTGGCGCAGACGCGCGAGTGGTCGAGCCACACTGTTAGCGGATGGGGGTTCGTGGCCGCCCCCGGTCCGGAATTCAATGACCAGCGCGGCTGGCGATGGGCGGCCGCGGTCGGCTACTAGCAGAAGGCCCGTCGGTGACGGTGGAATCGTCGGCACGAATGGCAGGTACTGCGGAATATGGAACATCGGCTATTGGCCTGTCCCGGCAATTGCTCTCGCGGGCGCCACTATACTAGAAGGAGAATCGAGGCGACGCAGTGGCCTTAAGCGGATCGCTTGCTAGCCGTAGGCGAAACAGGACCACCGTCTGAAAGGAGCGCCGATGCCCGAGTTCCAACGCAGAAAGGCTACGTCGAAGCACCGACATTCCCCCGTTGAGCGATACCTGATCTACGTCGATGCGGCGCGGAAAACGGGAATTCTCCTGCTGGCGGTTTTTGTCGTAGCCGTCATTGCGATTAATCGGAACGACCTCGCTCCGTCCTCTGGTATTGGCTTAATGACATCACCCACTTGAAGATTCTTGGGGTGGAAATCGATCGGAAAAAGGCAGAGAGTGAAGTCAATCTCTTGATCGAAAAATATGGCCGCAATAGGTCGGAAAACCAGATCAGAATTGATGGTCCAGCAGCCCGTGGTGCTTTAGCGAGAGCACTCAATTCCGCGCAATCGATCGTTGGCACCCGACTTTTATGGGTTGATCCGAATCCAAAAAACAACGCGCAGGAAGCAGAATTTTTTAAGTCGATCGGTATCGAAATAATTGAGGTCGGTTCAACGAGCAAGGCGCTCGAATTTATTCCGGTCGTTCGGCCGGACGTCATCATCAGCAACATATCCCGCCCGAACGATGGATCGGGAGAACTCGTGAAGTGTCCGGCTCATTATTACCAGCTACCTTCATGGGCCAAGGGATATACCAGTCTTAATCAACTGAACCTCGATGTGAACAGTGGGAAAACCGACACGAAGGGTTTCGCGCTTGCGGAGGAAATTTCAAAACTGCCGAATCCCTACAATGCGCTCGCCGACAAGGAAGATTCGAAAATCATTTTTTACACAGCTCGGAACGGCGGAATATCCTCAAGCCAGTGTGGACGTATAGTCACGAACCGGACAGACGTGCTGCTAAATACAGTGATCAGTGTGCTCGAAGAAGCAAATTGGCGAAAGCTCGGGACTCCGCGCGATCCTCGGCGTCAGTCTGAGGGCCTTCGTTTCGAAGGCTTTCATTTAGAGACCCCTCGTCCAGATGGTCTTCGCTTACCGTCGCAGTGAGAAAATCATAGGCTACGAGCCAAGTAAGTGGGTTTTTTCAAGAGCCTGAGGCCCGAAACCGGCGACGAGCTCGCGCCTCGCGAATTGGGCGGGGACCGATGTAGGGCAAGCAGCGGCCGTTCGAGCGTCGGACATCGGGTTAGCTGGATGTCCGTCCCTGGCCGATTGGGTGAGATCACCAACGGCTGCTTAGTGGCACTCCAGTTTGCTAAATCTGGATCGTGGCCGACTGACCGGTTTGTAGAAAGTTGTTTGACCGGAGTGGGTCGGGAGCACTCATTCGCTGAGAGTGCGACCTGACATTCGCGGCCATGGGTGTGCGAACGGTTGAATCCGCCATAACTTTCCCGACATTCGCGTTTCGTCAGCAACGAACGTTAGCTTCCACGGCATCGAAACGATTGAGGATAAGTTATCAATTCTGGCTGGTCGTCTCTCGTCCACCTCCTCCGGGGGAAGGCGAAGGCGTCACGTGCTTGAAGATACCGCCTCAAAACACCACGATATTTCGGGCGCCGACTGGATTCACGCTGTAACGACAAACTTCAAGTCAGCAGGAATGGTCACGGAACCTCGCAGTCACCGGCATCTGCTATACAGAGGAGATGGCGCAGCAAAACCGGAGGTGGATGCTTTTCGCCAACGGCTTCGCTATGTGATATTCGGTTCGCGCGGCCACTACCCAGCGCCTTCGTCTGCAGAGCCAACTTCGTCCACCTCAGCCGCACCGTCATCGATTTCTTCAAGGCCCGGTTTTGTGGTCGACGGACAACTGGTGTCGGGAGCTTCCGTGCCGACGTCGCCAACACCATCCAACCGACCGGTGTCGAGAGCTCCGTCAGGTCCGTCGCTCAGCCGGGGCTTGCATGAGTTGGAGACCCGGTAAGCGATTGCCTTTCCTTTCCGCACACGGCCAATGCGCTTGATTGAAGATCCCTCTCGGTTTTATAGGTGACAGGCATTTATCAGGGGCAGCGTAACCATCAATTCGGACCTGCTTCGATCTCAAATCGTCGAACTTTAAGGATTGCTGGTCGAGCAGACTTCGGCGAGGCAAGTGGACTAGCGCACGCGTGGTGGGAAAAGTATTGGCCACGGTGCGGCACATCGTCCTATCATCAAATTTCCGCTACGTCGTGTTTCCATTGTCACTGTTGCCGTAGTTGTGGGGCATTTATGAACGTCAGTTGTGACGCATAGCGCAGAAATTTTCAAGCTAGTTGTCGCCTCAACGAATAAGTTTCAGGCGGCCTTTCTCTCCTGGTTAGAGCGTTGCGGGGCGACACCCTGGTTGTCGATGCGATCCCGATTCAGATGCACGGCACCTATATGCTGCCAGTTGCGCGTGCGGGACTTCCATCGAAGCGGATTGCGCTGCCGGGCGCTCTCGTAGAACGCCGCGCGTCGGTCCAGGATGCCCTGATCGAGATTCGCATGGCTGAGCGGAAACCTGAAATACCAGCGTACCGCGCAACCGATGACCGCCGCCGGAACGCGATGACCGTGCTAGAGCGATTTTGCATTCCCCATAACCCGACCTTACTCGACCATCTCTACAACGTGGCGGTGCCCGCCATTCTGCTGGAGGTATCTCGGATCAAGAAACTATCCGTATCTCGACGGTTACATTGTTCAGACCAGCGATCGTGCCGCGCTCGCCCGTTACTTCTCCCATAATCCACTTTATATCTGCATCCGCAACGGTCGATTGCGACGTTGCATTCCTGAGTGCAGCGGTCAACGCTTCGTCAAGCGTCTTTCCGGTTCCCTTAACGCTAACGGAATCCATGACCATACCTCCCTATTCATGCCGATGTACGACCGATAAAGCATAGGTCTTGACGACGCAATTGCAAGTTCACTAAACGCTGTCGGTATAGTACCGGCGAATACATCACCCCAAAACTTAGTCATGTCATTAAGGATTGCATCGGAATAGTATTCTGTTTTAAGTAAAAGCCTCATCTGAAAGCGGCACGCTGCATTGCACGCTCACCAAATTTCACACCCTTCTTACAAATTGTTTGCGCTAACCAAGGGTAAGCGACAATCCTTCTACAACCTTCTTCCTTGTCGCAATGTGCGCTATGCAACATACCGTGTTGTGTAACGTACTATCCTTGACCGGCAGTTCATTCCGATCACGATTTGGGAGCCAAAAATGACAGATGCCCGGGAATTGGGCCAGTCAGTTAAGCCCTATCAGCTTAACTACTCCGCCATCCTTGATAAGGATGGCAAACGTTTTACTGTCCATGCCACAGGACTAAACCGGACAGGTGGCTACAGGCCATTCTTTCAAGTAGACCCTGCACTAATTTTGCCGCCCCAAGTCGACTTCATAAACATTCCTCCGACCGGCATCACCAATGAGATGATCACGCATTTTCACGCCGAGCTGACCATGGTCGCCGCTTCTGTGCTGGGACAGCAGCAATGGAGTGTCGTGGTGCACGATACAGAAGGTCAACACATCGTTGAAATCGAAGGGGCCAAGAGGCCCGAGATAGATCCGTTGCCCAACGCAAACTGATTTGCCATTTACACCCGGATGAATCTGTACGAAATCCATGTCGATACAGATCTGGTTCACTCGACGATACAAGCCGCTCCAGATCAAGCCTAAGCCATCCTCCGGGTGGTGATATCTTCGTTTCCTGCGGCGACACCCTGAAACTCAATTCTGCTGACCGGTGCCAAAGTCCACGTCTGACCCGCCCGGATGATGCACAGATTCAAGCCGTAGATGTGCAGCCATGTGAGCGCAGCGCTGGAAGCATGATTTGCTCTGTGGCTTGAATCGCATGACAGTAATCACTTAAAGCGATTGGAGAGGACATGAAGGTTGAGATCGACCTGCAAGCCACGGACGCTCACGGCCGGTCGTTCATCCCAGGCTTTCAGGAAATCCGGCATCTGTGGGTTAGCGAACATACGCTTTTGTCGAAGGGGCTAGGCTTTAGTCCGATTCATCTCATCGGCTCCTATGCGAGTTCGACAGAATCGGTAGTGTTGGTCAGCTAATGAGTTCGTTTACGCGACCGCCGGTGAGAATTTGGCTGATTATGGTTTCAAACTCAGCACCGGCCAGGAGCTGCCGATTTTTATGCGGCTCACCTCGGATCGCGGATACCAATGAG
Organism: Paraburkholderia sp. RL17-347-BIC-D; assembly: GCF_046027915.1. NCBI lineage: Bacteria > Pseudomonadati > Pseudomonadota > Betaproteobacteria > Burkholderiales > Burkholderiaceae > Paraburkholderia > Paraburkholderia sp. RL17-347-BIC-D. The sequence goes on along the minus strand of NZ_JARESS010000057.1, from coordinate 39,406 downwards.
CGGAATCTCCGGGCAACGTTATTCAAACGTGCAAGGGCGACCCCGTACGGAGACATCATGACTAAATCGATCGTACAGTTGTCCGATTCCCTCCCAGATGACGGAGTTAGAAAGGACGGCGCTTCGCATGACCTGGAAGCTCACATGGAAGAGCTCAAGTTAATTGATAGAGTCAGACGCGATAGCGCCGCGCTCAGAACTGCAGGGCATCAAGCTCTGTTGAAATTGGGAGGGGCAATCACAACGGATTCGGATCGCAGCGCCAATACGTCCGACGGAAAATCTCCACATCGTGGTAGAAACAAACTCACGAGCCGGAGGCGAACCGCTGCCATCGCGGACGGCCGCGCTGACGAAAGCGAGTATCAGAAACATAAAAGATTACGAGTCGAATGGCAGTTTTCCAAGAAGGAACCCGATGAGAGAGCCAGGTTGGTCGCCCGCATTGAGGAAGCCCGTCGGGAATTTACCATTGAGAAGATACAGGCAGACTATGTACCTGTTCTGGCCGCAGCCGAAGCAATGCGTGCGTTCACCTGCTTAGGTCATGGGGCAGTTGGCGAAGAGACAATGCAGGCATGGTATCTGGTCGTTAGAGAGCTCTTCACTGCAGCGAAGCCCGATTGGACCATCGGCGGGGCCCGCGCCGGAAACGGCGGTTGGGTCACAGCATACGTCACGTCTCAATGCGTCCAGGCCATCTGTGATTTGGCCGGAGTGCTCGAACGGACAGCCGATCTACTGCTCTATCTTCAGGGCATATCACGGCAACTCAGATCGCTTAGCTTTGAAGGCATCCCGGAGAAATGGCGAGAGCGAGATGAAGCGCGATTGAAGCAAGACGTGCTGAACACCTTGGCACTCGCGGAAAATACAACGGCGTTTAATATTAAAATGCCATCGAGCGATACCTTCGACGTACGAAAGGCAGTGTTGGACGAACTCCAGATATTTGTCTCCGAATCTCTGACGGATCTGAGTGGACGGTTCGACTCGGCACTTAAAGAAATCGACGTGTTTCGCGAGGCCGAATTGGGTGCCGTCGCGGTCGGCGAGACGGCGATCGACGAAAAACGAAAGATGTTGGCTGAGTCTGCGACGGGGCATGCGATTGCCAGAGAGGCTGTCGACATCGGGAAGAAGACCACCGATCAGGCGATTTCCGCCGTGATCGGCTCGGGACTTTGGTCGAAAAAAGGGATAAGGAAAATCAGATCGAATCGAGACTGGATGGAGGATGTTGCGAACTGCCTGAAGGACGCCGCTCGCGGGGTAAGGAGCGGCGCGGCAGTCTCGAAGGGATACTTGTCGTCTGTAATTGATCATCAAATATCAGCAAGTAAAGAGAGTGATAATCGGCTTTGGGAGCCGGTCGAACTGGCGTTTGCGGTACCAGCTTACATTCTCGCCGCTGGCGAAGCACATGAAACTAGCGAGCGCGAGCGATTTAGGCACGCAGCTCGACTAGTCTGCCGGGATCTCTCCGCCGACGGGACGATTGCAAGCCGAATTCCTTTCCACGCCTATGATGACTCCCAGTATTTTGCTCACACAGAAGAGCTACTCGGCGCTGTCTCGGAGCTCGTGAGGGCGGCCCGCTATCCGCTCGATGAGCGGATAGCTTCCAGCATGTACTACTACTTTGACCGCCAGTGCGCCCGGTCTGAACACGCTAGAGATGTTGAAGGTTGGTATGCGGAGTTTGACCACCATCGGAAAGAACCGAACGTCATGAGTACCATCGATACCGTCGAGGCCCTTGGCTCATTTAACCGAATGCTTGATGAAGGTATAAACGAGACAATTTTGGACCACTTCTCCGTCAGAAAGCCAAGCCATGATGGGGTGCGTCTCGAGAACCTGTTCTATCCTGACTACGGCTTCTCCTCTGTTGGTCTAGAAGGCAATCAGGAGGAAAACGTTGTCCAACGCGAATCTGTCGCTATTACACTCCAAAGAATGCGTGCGCATGTCTTACGCGCGGGAGGTTCCGATCTGTATTCGTTGGTGTTACACGGTCCGGGTGGAACAGGCAAGACGACACTCATCGAAGCACTGGCGAATACCTGCGGGGTGCCGTTAGTAGAGGTTACGCCAAGCGACATTGCCAAGACTGGCGAGGCTCATATAGAACGGCGAGCGCGCGCGGTGTTCGGGGCGCTTTCAATGCTGTCTCGGGTCGTCATTCTTTTCGACGAGTTCGATCCAATATTGAGGCGGCGCGATTCATCTGGGAAGAGCGACATGAACTTCTTCGCGTTCTTGACTCCCGGCATGTTGCCTAAACTAAAGGCGCTTCACGAAGACGCGAAGGATCGACGCGTTGCCTATGCACTGATAACCAACCTTATAGGCAGCCTCGACGTTCCAGCAGTACGGAAGGGCCGGTTCGACGAAGCGGTCGGCATCTACCCTGCAGACCCCTTGTCAAGGGCCGGTTACATGGCCCGGATGTGCTGTGACTATGCATCTCAGAGCAAACTCGGATGGAGAGGGGCAGGATTCAATAAGAACCGTTTCATAGACGTGGTAACGGGTGCCGCTGGTCTCGGCATGACGCCCATAACGGCCAAAGGGAAGTTCCGAATGAGCGTCCCTCCCAAACTGGACAAGGGTCCGGTTGGATGGATCTTGGGCCGCCCTGGAAATTGGAAGGAAACGGAAAAACCCGAAGAGAAGTTCAAGGAAATGAAAGGCGAAGGTCTGTTTGCGGAGCGTGAGAGCGTTCAGTGGGGATGGCTGAGCGACTGGGAACAAAATTGGAAGACCAAGGATCCTGGAGAAAGCGTGGAAAGATGGCGTAAGTGGCTGGAGCACGTCAACCGATGGCCAATGAGCAAGGACTCGGAGCAGTCAATGAAGCAGCAACTGGACGCCGTGAAGGCCATTCTCGACGCCACCGATGATTGAGTGCGAAACCGGTGTGGTGTTCGATGAATCGCGGATCGGGACATTGATACTCGCAGCTTTGGCTCGCGGCAGTTGCTTGTAGCCGATTCACCAATCTTCCGGACGACGTCGAGGGAGGCTGGTAATCAGGAGAAGACAAACATGGACTATTTCAAGTTCGTGGGCGCGCAGGACGTAGTCCGAAGCAGCAACGCGCAACAGCGAACCGCAAGGAGTCCGCCAACGGCATCGTCGAGCGACTTCACAAGACCATGCTCAACTAGTTCTATCGCATCGCCTTCCGCAGAAAGATCTACGACTCGATCGCCGCGCTGCAGACCGATCTGGACGCATGGCTTGACCAGTAAAACAATGAGCGCGAACATCAGGGATGATGATGCTACGGCAAGACGCCTATGCGTACCTTCCTCGGCTCACTCGAACTTGCCAGGGAGAAGCTGATTCCTCACTGAATCGCCTTCCTTAATTCGCTTCCGCGACTACCTGTCAGGCCCGGTCCAGGCTAATACAGCTGAACCCGTTGAAGCGTCCTAAGCGACACGAACGCCACCCTTCTTCCGCGCACGCTGGGTTTTTGCCAGACCACCTTCGAGCCTTCAGTGTGTCGGTGGGGCCAACCACGTGTCCAGCGCTTAGGGTAGAGCGCCGCGAAGCTCCATTTCACGTCGGACACATCAGTCGGATAGCCAATTGCGGTTTGTTCTTCTCATGCCGCCAGGCTACCAGGTCTAAAAGAAAGTGCCTGACGCCTTCTAGTTTCCCGTCTCCCGCGACGGCGGCCGCCCAGTGCGGAGGCTGAACAGTCGATGGCGGCGATTCGTGAAAGCCTCGCCGCAAAATTCGCTTCTCGGCGACTCGCGCGATCGGCGTAGGTCAAAGGCTAGACCAATCGACGTTCGGAGCGTCCGGGTATTTGTTAAGAGCAATTGATCTAACGACATTCGCATCATTGTATAGCGCCATGATGATGTTTTCATCAACCTTCAGTTTCGCCTTCGCGACGCTCGCCTTCGTTAGCAGATCGCCGCCGCCTTGTGTCCATGCTGCTTGCCACATCGCAGCCAGGTAGCGTGTGCCTCGTGCCATGCACGAAACCGTCCGCGTCCCGAAGGTTTCCCACATTGCAGCCGACTTGTCAGGTCGGGACTGCCCCTTGAGCTCGATCCACTTGTCTACGATTTCTCGAGGTGCGATCTCGCTTTGTGTGGCACCGATAAGTTCTATCACCCGCTTTGAAGCATCAAACCCGGATTGAATAGGTTGAATCCGCTCTGTCGCGACTGTTTTCTGACGAATAATCTCAGCTGCGATGAGATTGGCTAATTTCCCCTGCTGGTAGCCATACCCGATCATCTCGTCTTCATAGCCGCTGTGAACGCCGTCCGCAGCAAGCATCATCTTTTCGGAGCGCGGCCGCTTGACTACCTGGGCAGGGTCGCCCTGGGACAGGTACGAGGTGTGCAAGGGCTGGCATGCGTCACCCATGTAATGTATGAGAACTCCACCAGCCGTGAGGTATAGACCTAGGCCAGTTCCGTTCTTTTTGGTCTTTTCGTCCCGCAATGCAGAGACCATAGCGTCATAAAGCTGATGAACGCGAAACGGCAGTGCACCCCAATGATTACCCTTGTTTACAGTATTGAGTAGAGCCGCCCACTGGTCGTATAGGTTTTTTTGCGCGGCGTAGTACTTGATCCATTCAGACGGTTTAAGGTACGTGTCTGGCTCGGACAGATTGAGTTCCAGAAAGGATTTCTGGTCGTCACCATAGGGAAGATCCATGTCCGCGAAGTGATTTGGATTGTCGTTTTGCCCGCGAGAGCCGGGGCCTGCCTGATGCTTCATCGTGCCGTCATCCTGCACGACCATTTTGAAATTCACATTGCTTTTCCAGACGTTATCCGGGACATCCGCCAGTGGAACGAACATCGGTGCATCGCCTGGACTGATTTGAACGCGTGGGTCATTACTCAGTGCGTCATCGGGATCGATTGCAAGTACGTCTTTATTGATTTCAATGAACGTGCGCAGGGTGCCTGACGTCACCAGGTCAGTGGGAAGTCCGAGGCTTCGCCCAATGACATAATGTCCAACCCATCCCCAGACATACGGTTGGTCATTAGCGAGATTTGTGACAAAGTCGAGGTTAAGACGATCCAGCGCAGTGCTCAGCGACGTAGCGAGGGCGAACGGATGAGTGGTCAGGTGATCGTCCTCAAAGAACTCTTCCTTTCCCCACAGAAGAGCGAAGGGCAAGTACGTCGTTGTTACTTTTGTCTGTCTCGGTTTCTGTTCCGAGAACTCAAGCAGGAGCAACGTCCCAGAGTCGCCGTGGTGCACCGCGAACGCTTTGTTGTCACCGGCAGCCTCTTTCTTCGGCTTGGAACCTTCGCCTTTGTCACTCGCGCTCTCAGGGCCAATGAGGAAGTCGCTGATGTACTCAAAGCCTCCTATCGTCTTGTGCCGATAGAAGATCCCCTGAATCTCTCCACGAATCTGACCACTTACCGCCGATTGACCAACGACCTTCATGCCCAAAAGTTTCAGTGTCAGGCTGTTGTCATAGACGTCCAGCACCGGTCCCACTGGACCGATGCCCGGAATGGCGGTTTTCCACGCCAGGATGTCGTCGAGGTCGACCAATCCAATGTCCATTGTCAGACGCTGGCGAACAGAAGAGAAGTTGGGATAGACAAGTCCAAAGTCAAGGTGGTCAATTCCCTTCTCCGCGGCTACCCCAACCCGCTCAGTGCGATTACCCTGTAATGCGCAAATATCTGATCCTCGCGGACCAAGCGCATGACGATTGGTCATCACGTAGTACCGCTCTCCGTCGCGAACGATGCACCCCGCAGTCGCCAGCCGCGGCATGCCTTGGCCGTCCTTGTCGAGAAGCGCCGCCCCGGGGCTCATCAGGTTCCGAGCGGTGTTAGCCTTCGCGTTGACCTGCAAGTCCTTAGCCCACGCCTGACGTTTTGCCTCGATTACGCATACGGGCACGCCCCGCCCGTCAGGGAGGAACAGGCATTTTGGAATTACATCGGATGGAGATGCGGACGCAAGTGCCGCCTCATCTTCCCAATTCGAGACGAAGGCATAGATGCAGGGCCATGAGTATGGGCGAATTTCGGAATTGAAGAGCGTTCTCCGGGGACTCTTGAGTTTGTGTACGCCAAGGTTAGAAGGCGGTGACTTCGCCGACGGCCATGGGTCTCCCGTACGTATGCGATACAACCCCAGCGCAGTCGCTACGACGTTTTTCTTGTCGATGAGGCTATAGTGAAAGAGGTCACGAGCTTCGATGAGATCCCTGATAGACAGGGACGAAAAGTTTGCGCTGGCGCTGAATAACGAGTTCATGATGTTTTTCCCTACTCGCGGTTAATAGCGTGGAGCGCCGGTGCGGCATGTATGTGCAGGGTCTTCGCTGGTTAGCGAAGACGTGACCAGAGTGGTCAGCGCTCGAAATACCCACTCCTTTCGGGAGCCGTTGTCCAAGACTGTCAGAAGCTTTCCGTGAATGTCTTGGATGCTGAGATACCGATTGCGTTTGTGCTTGCCACCAAATGATCCAGGCCTATGGCGGAGTTCCTGTGAACATGACCCATGTTCGTTCTGGCATGGAGTGCCACCACCGCATTCGCGTTTTGACTACTACCTCCTTGCGGCTGGTTGGTGGTCTCTCCCTAGCTACAACTTCGTTTCGGCGAAGTACGACAAGTTGGCGGGTCAGGACCAATGGAATATGCGCTTGTGACGTCATACCATGCAAACTACGTCATGGGCTTTCTGTGCTCTAGCCCACATACCGAGCTGAAAATTACTGATTTCGGATTCAAAGTTAGTACGATACCTGCGCATAAGGTTTTCGATGACTGCGTTCATCGAGGTAGCGGCTCGACTGTGTGAAAAAAAAGGAGGCATGAGCCTCCGTAATCAGATTGTCGAAACAAGTCCTGTCGCATTCTTCCGTACTGTCTATAGTCTGAAAGCTGTCGAACACTAGCGCAGACTTTTTGTCCTGAGCTTCGTCGCGCGCGTCGTTGAGGCGATCCGCAACCTGACAAGCGTCGAGAACTCCCGGTTGATTTCATCGTGGTAGAAGTATTCGCATAGTATCTCCATGCTCCAATGATTCACCAGATTTACGAGTGCGGTCGGCGCTTCCGTATTTAACGACTGTAGCTTGTCTGTGATGGCCCTCGCTATGAAGTCAAAGACGTTGGTCAGATGGACAGGTTCGCCGCCGCTGGAAGACAGGAGCCGCTTTGCGAACGTCCCAACAAACATCGACGCCTGTTCGTCGTTGGCCTTGCCAAGAGCCGGTACCCCAACTGTCCAGGCGACTGCGACCGCACGGCTGTGCGGGGACTCCAGGTACGCTGGCAGAACTTCCCAAAGGGCTTGCCGCGCTTCTTCACCGACTGGCATCTGCTTCTCGAATATCGACTGCGCTCGCAGGACTGCCGAGTCAACGTTGAATGTAACTTGGTCGTTCGCGCTATGTTCGTCGGCAAGCGCTTCGAGATACCGCGTGCCCAGTGCATCAGCGACTGTGCCGTCGTCTTTCGCTAGCCAATTTCCGAGATTCTGATAAGGCGGCTGGATACGATTGCCGTCAGCTGATTCAACGTGGCGGTCGACCAGCCACTTCAAACTGCCGCAGGAACTCTGCCTTGTGTGCACATTCCGTTCGGGATTCGGAATCAATCTCTGTAGAAAAGTGACCGGTAGCTTAACGGCGCACAAACCGGCACATGATGGTTGTCACAGGGAAGAACGATAGTTTCTGGTGAAAGATGCGGCGTTACTACGGCCACTCAGTTGCGCTCTGGCGCAGCTTTCCGCCCCCGAGTGGCGAGCGGACCCTCGTACTCTACGCATAAATACGCTGCATGGATGCTGTGTAATGCGGTCACAAAACTTCAGCTAGTTCTGCACTGGGCGAGGGGCATGATTCCCACGCACCGGAGCACAGACGGTGGTGCCGGTACACAGCAAACATTCACTAAACTTGCGCCCGCTCCGGGCGATGATGCTCGCCGCAACAGCATGCACACTCCAGTCGCGTCACACTCCGCTTTGCACTTGGCCGATGGTTCATATCGTGATCCGCTTTGACTGCGGCGCGGCCGTCGTAGCATGTGGCATCGGCAGAACTGTGGTAGCGAAATGATCGGATTTTCCTGACGTCAAGCCGCGGGGGATGCCTGCGGACCACCGCGCATACCGCACGGCGTTGCAGTTCTCGCCGGACGAGCTGTACCGGTCAGCCCGGCCTTGCACGCCCTTTCAATTTGATGACAGCACATGTTAGGTCAGCGAGACTGGGCAATTCGATGCCCACGTTTCGCGTGCGTCGGGCGGTGTGACAGCGTCCGACGACGGTTTAGTCGCTGCATTGCGGGTCGGATCCAGTGCCTAGTACCATCGAACCTGTAACGCGCGGTATTGCGCAAAGCAGCAGTATACGAATGTATCTTAAAAGTCAGAAGATGCATGAACACAACGCGGCTCGGCGCGTATTGCATCAAGCGCAGCATGGATATACAGGCTTTCCGTACGACGCTTGGCGGCAGTCCGCTGCCTGCTATCCGTGAGCCATTCGGGCTGTACCGACAACGTCAAAGCGAGCGGCAATCCGAACCAGCCGAGGTGGAATGGTCCCTATTTCAATAGGCCTGCAATTGGAGCAGGCTCTACAGGGCCGCGCCGGTAGTCCTCTACTTGTGTCGCATCAGTTCAACCGCCGCGATTGAGGCGGTTGGGTTTGTGGCCCCAAGTCGACGTGTCGTCGAACTTGACGGCGATTAGTGTCCACGCAAGCGAACACGACCAAACAAGGTTTGAATTTGCTATACCCAGCGCCCGTCCTGGAATTCGTTGGACAGGCTGGTGCGCAAGGCCTTGGCGCAATAGAAGGCATCGAAGCCATTGCGATGATTGATCTGGGCCAGCTCGTGGAAGAAGCGGATAACGGTCTCTTTGGTGGGTGGGTCGCAGTCGAGTCGGCTGCCCTCGTCAACGTGCAGTACGTTGGCGCTAGAGACGATGCCATGCCTCGCCAGTTCCTCGCAAAGCGCTAGCAATTCGTCCACCGGCTCCAAGCCCAGCACAAAGTTAGTCCAAGACTTCCCGCGACCGAATACGGTGGCGGCGTGCTTGAGCCGATCGATGAAGTAATCCCGACCCAGCGCACTCTTACCGGGGCAGTACTTGGTGAACCAGGGGTCGTTTCCTACCTCCAGATTGAACACGACGATTTCCACACCGGCTTGCTTGAGCTTGTCCAGCCGACCCAGGTCGTGCGGCGGCGTGATGACTGCGACGATTCCCTCGGTACTTTTCGGCGCAACCTGGTCTTTGATATGAGCTGTGATGTCGCAATAGATGTCGGCTTGCTCGTCAAGTTGGCCGTCAGGCAGATTGCCCGAGATCAGGATCACGTGCATGTGCTCCGAATAACACTCGGCCTGTAGCGCCAAATCGATGGACTCCGACAGGTTGCCCAGGTAGGATGTCCGCGCCGCTTCCCAGCCTAAGGCGCCAGGCCGTAAGTGCGCCGCATGCAAGGCGTCGCTGGGATTTTTCACGGCCACGCTGTTGACGCCGCAAAACCGGCAAACGCTGGAAATGAGGCAGCCTTTCCAGGGAATAATGTTGAGTTCGTCATAGCCGCAGGCCGAAATGTACTTCTGGGCCAGGTCGCCGCTGGCGAGGCGCTGCGCGTAATATTCCGGCTGTTTGACGAAGCTCACCTTGACACGGTCGCTGGCGGCCTGTTCACCGATGCGGCACACCAGCTCGCCCGACGCGGCTACGTCCACGGTGACGGGTTCACGCTTGCCGTGGGCGGACACGCAGGAGACTACGGTGCGATAGCCGTCCTCGCCCTCCAGAAACAATTCCTGTGGCCGCTCTCGGGCAAAGCCCTTCGGGGCGTTGTAGACCAGGTTCTGGCCCTTGGCACCCATGCGCGAAGCGCAGTCGATCGCGGCGGGAGTGAAGACGACCCCGCGCGTGAGAATCTCGGCCTTCAAATCGGTTTCAGGTGAAAGGATCATGGTTTGACGTTAAAGAAATGGAACCACCATCCCAAATGGAATAGCGGAAAGAGGATTGGGTAAGCGAGCGCCGCACCCAGCGCTCGCGGGCGACTCCATGCGATGGTGAGTGCGAGTACGCCGAGCCAGCCGGCACATGCCAACGGCGCCATCGCCGCCAGTGCCACGAGCGCCAGCACGTTAAGGATGGGCAGCAGGTGATAACAAAAGGCGTGGATCCACAGCAGCCGACGGTCCTGGCGGGTTAGAGTGGCGCAGGACAAGGACTGACGAAAGCCCCTCGCCCAGCGCGAGCGCTGCTTCCACAGCTCCATGAAGGAGTAGGACGGTAACTCGAAGGCCACTACTTCCTGCGCATAGTGATAGCGCAGGCGATGCTTGGCCGCATGCAGTCCAATGGAGAGATCATCGAGGAAGGTGTCCGTGCCCGGCAGGCTGTCCTGGAAGCTGGCCGCCTTCAGCAGGAAACACTGTCCGGGAATCGTCACCCCGAGATGTAAGCGCCACAGCGCGGGCCGCAGCACGGTGTGAGAAAGCAGCTTGTCCACTTCCACCTGTCGCGAGATGAAGCTCGAGACCTTGCGAGAATGGATTCGGCCCCAACCCAGGTCGAAATCGCCGTCCACAGTTTGTGCGATCAGGCGCAGCAGACCGGGGATGTCGGCAGCGATATCGTTGTCTAGGCTCAGCACGTAGCGATGGCCGATACCCTGCAACGCATGCAGCAGCTTGCGGTACTTAGTGCCTTGGACATAGGTGATGCGGATAGGGAAGTCAGCACCCGGAGCAGGTACCGGCCTCGTCGACTCCACGTAGAGATTCATGACGAGGCCGGGATATCGCTGGTGTAACTGGTTGCCGATGTCGATCAATTCTGGCGTCAACCGTTCCTGGCCGCGCAGATAAGTGACGATGGCCAGTTCAGGCATGCACTTTCTCCACCGCGCCGTGCGCATAGAGATAATCCAGTCCGATGGCCGCAGCGCAGGCACGGGCTTCAGCCAGCGTTTCCACGATGGGTTCGTCTCGACCGTTAAAGGAGGTGTTGATCAGCGCAACACGGCCGGTCAGGTTCTCATAAGCGGCTAGCACCAAATGCAACAGGCCGCCATCTTCTTCCACCACTTGTAGCCGGACAGTGCCATCGACGTGAACCAGTGCCGGATGCCGGGCGCGAGACGTTTTAGTCATCCGCGCCGCCGACAGCATGTTGGGGCCGGCCAGCGCGTCGTCGGTGAGCTGGTCCAGATTGGCGCGCAGCACGATGCCACCGAAAGGACGGAAGGATTCACGGCGCTTAAACTCCGCGTTGAGCCGGGTCTTCAAGGCCACGTCGGCCGCCGACGACAGGATGGAGCGGTACCCTAGCGCGCGCGGCCCGAATTCCGAGCCGCCCTGGAACACGCCTACGGCGTGGCCGTCGGCCAGCAGGCGGGCGAGCGCCTGTGCAACCCGCGACCCTTGTGTCATTGGCGCGCCATAAGAGGCGCCCTGACTGACCTCATACACGATGGGGCGGTAGTCGCCGAAGGTCTCACGCAGGGCCATCACGGCAGCCCCCACCGACAGGCCGTCGTCGCCAGCAGCGGGGAAGATGTCCACCGAGCTCAGCCAGGCGGCGTTGGCCAGCAGCCCGTTGTTCCTGCAGTTCAACGCCACACCGCCGCCCAGCAGCAGATCCCGGCAATGGTAGGTCCGCGCAAGTTGCTGTGTGCGAAAAGCCAGGTAGGTTTCCAGGCCCTGTTGGATCGAGTTGGCCAGGTCAGCCGCCAGCGGCGTGTCCCAGTCGATACGGTCGGGGCAGGCTTGGACGTAGGCCAACCAGGCCGGGTTGACGCCGAACGCCTGGTCCCCGCCGTAGCACAGTGGTGCGGGAATCTCGTGCGCGCGCGTGGCCAGCGCCGCCAGCGCCATGACCTTGCCAGCGGCATGGGACGATCCGAAGATCTTCTTGCTGACGGCGGCATAGGCATAGCCCAAGCTGTCGATGTGGCTGCCCCAAACGTAGCGCTTGCTGTAGTAGGGGCGATAGGCTTTTTCAAGCTCGGTGAGCCTGCCGTCTTCATGAAGATAGACGGACTCGACCTCGAACAAACCCGGGTCCATTCCGTCCACCCCGTTGTCTTCAGGGCGGCATCCACGGCCGTCGGCGACCAGCACCAAGGCCGGACCGGCCGACGCCGTCACACTCGCCGCGTAGGCATGGAGCAGATGATGACGAGGCGTCTTTTCCACGCGTGCAAACCGGCAATACCGATCCTCGCGCAACCCGGTGGCGTCGTGCCAGTCGCTGCATACGAGCAAATCGATGTCGGCCGGCGCCAGCCCGAAATGCGCAAGCAGGTAATCGACGCATTCGACCGGGTCACCCTGGTCGTGCTTGCGGCGGGTCAACCGCTCACGGGCGATGGCGCCGACAAGGACGTTGTCCACCAACAGGCAGGCCGAGGCGTCGTGGCCGCTGTGCACGCCGATGATGCGTGTGCTCATCCGAAAATCTCTCTCGAATCGGCCAGGTCAAGGTTCAATAACTGGCGAGTGTTTTCAATCACATCGGGGCAATGGAACGCCTTGATGACCCCGTTCATCACTTGACCCAGTTTCTCGCGGGGAACGACAATTTCTTCCGCCAGGCAGGCGCGGTTATCGTTCTTGTAGGCGATCAGCTCTTGCAGCGCTGCATGGGTGCAGGGTGCCAGCGGCAGGATGGTGGCCGGTCGGCCAATGTCACCCCGGTACTGGCAAGCCGCAGCGTAGGCTGCATGCCAAGGGTAGCCACCATACAAGCCGCAGATTAGCCGGGGCGTCAGTTCGCGAGTAATTGGCTCGCCCGCCGACCAGCGCTGGCGTAATGCGTCCTGAAGCTGCGGCACGATATGGCCATGGGCGGGATGCACGAAGACGAAGGATTTGCCGGCCGCTTGCCGGGTTTCGAACGCCTGGAAAGCCGCCAGCCCGAAGCGATGCATGATGATCTGCGGCACGACGCGCCACAGCGGATCGTCCAGGTCTGCGTCGATGGCGGCGAGGTCGTCCAGCTTGTTGATGTCGCGCAGGCGGCGCGTTAGTTCGGCTGCGGTCGGGCCACCGCCCAGCAGGGCGAAGTAGCCGGACAGCAGACGAGTCAGTTCTTCCGTATCAGTCGATGACATCGATGCTCACCTTGTCGTCTAGTGCTTGTGCAATTGCTGTTGCATCGCTTAGGTCGCGGGCCACGAAGCAAACCTCGGCGATCCGGGCGTTGGTGCTGCAGATGTTTTTCGGCAGCAAGTCGCCGGCTTGTTTGTGGACCGTCACCTGGTACGCCGGCGGCAACCGGTAGGCAAAGTTCGCCAGGCGGCCGGATCGACGCGCGAGCACATTTTTCTGCACCGTGAACGGCGCGAAAGACGGCGTGCGACCTGCCAGCGCCAGGGCGGCGTAGCTGGCAATGCCCGAGAAGCGCTTGATCGCGCCCAGGCCACCGCCGATTCGGCAGGAAAAATCCACCGCGACGGCACGCCCGTCGACAACAATGAAGTCAAACTGGCCGAAGCTGGTGCAGCCGGCGCTGTACAAGGCTGCGCACCAGTCTCGGATGACCGTGCACAAGGAAGGGTCGTGCGGCACGGCGATGTAACTGTCGCATACCGGCCGGCCGCCGATCCAGGTGACGATCTTGCGGAATAGACGCAACACGACCGGCCGGCCCTGGTGCACGAACACATCGGCGCTGTACTCTTCGCCGTCCAGGTAGTCTTCCACCACCACTCGGGCGGCATCCTCGTCGAGCACGGCGCGCATGTCGCGGCCAGCGTCGGCCTGCACCGCCTGGGCGATCGCCATCGGGTCGAAGCTTCCCGCTTCGTAATGGCGCACGATGCCGTAGCCAGAATAAGCCGCATCCAGCCGGGCCAGATAGCGATCGGGATAAGGCGCGGCGACGTCTCCCAGGTAGCGCCGCGGCAGGGCATGTAGCCCGCAAGCGGCGAGGCGAGCGGAGAGGTCGTGCTTTGAGCGGCTGGCGCGCAGCGCGTGCGGCGCAATATTGGCCACGCCGGCCCGGATCGCCCGGCTCACCCAGAATTCATTGAGCGGGACCACGGGTGCGTGAGTGTGCGGGATGTCCTCGCTGCAGGTCACTAGCCCGCGATGCTCCTTCGGAATGTGTCCCAACATCGCTGCATTTTCCAGGAGCAGCACGGCCATGCCGGCTTGCCTGGCCACTGCCATGAACTGCGGAATCACCTCGATCGAGGAGGCACCTGCCACCACATAATCAGGCATGGCTATGCTCCTGCGTTCGCGCGAAGAATGCGGCCGTCTTCAACAAACCCATCTCTAGCGACGTGGTGGCTTGCCAGCCCAGCACGCGGCGGCATTTTTCCAAATCTGGCTGGCGCTCCCGCGGGTCGTCGACCAAGGCCGGGGCAACGCGCAAGGTGACCGGTTTTTCCAGCACACGGCCGACAAGATGCGCCAGTTCGACGACCGAAACTTCGCGGTCCGCCCCTAGGTTCATGGGGGTGACACATTCGCTGGTCATGAGGGCGATCAAGGCTTCGACCATGTCGTCCACGTAACAGAAGCAACGCGTTTGGCGGCCATCGCCGTAGATTTCGATAGGTGCGCCGTCGAGGATGCGGGTGACAAAATTGCTGACCACGCGGCCATCATCGCGCTGCATGCCGGGCCCGTAGGTGTTGAAGATGCGCGCGATGCGCGTATCTACCTGGTGTTGCGTGTGGTAGGCCTGTACCAGTGCCTCAGCGCATCGTTTGCCTTCGTCGTAGCAGGCGCGCGGACCGGTAGTGTTGACATTGCCCCAGTAGTCTTCACGCTGGGGTTTCTGTTGGGGGCTGCCATAAACCTCACTGGTCGATGCCAGGAGAAAACGGGCGCGGGCAATCCGGGCCAACTCCAGCAGATTGCGCGTACCGATGACATTGGTTTCGATGGTCTTGACTGGGTCTTGCTGGTATTGCCGCGGCGAGGCTGGGCAGGCCAGGTTGTAGACCTGTTCGACCGTGCCCACCAGACCGGCATCCAGTGGCTGCGCGATGTCCTGGTGGAGGAAGGTGAAGGCTGTGAACGCGCCCAGCCGGTCGACCACTTGCGCGCTGCCTGTCTGCAACGAATCGACACACACCACAGCGTGTCCCAGCCCGAGTAATTTTTCGCACAAGGCGGCCCCGATGAACCCCGCCCCGCCAGCAACTAAGATGCGCACGATCTCGATCCCCGATGATGCTTTGTTATAAATGTTGTTGCTGCCCGCCTGAGCTAGGCCGCTATTGCCTTTTGTCACTCAGTGGCATGCGCCTTGTCTGCCCGGCATGCTCGACGCCGATGGGCCAGATGGGTGCCCTTTTCCGCTCTTCAAGGGGTGGAGGTCGTGATCACCCCGAGATAGGTGGCGTCATGGATCTGCGTAGGTAAGACCGCATCTAGTTCCTGCTGCAGTGCGTGGTAGACAGTTACCCGCTGATATAGCCCGGCCGGCTGCTTCATATAACACTCAAGGTACGTCTCGTAGAGCGAACCAGGCTTGCAGTCCAAACCGTGCTCGTTGAGGTTCTTGCAAACATGCTGCGTGACGGTTTCTTCCTGCTCGGCAAGATCGCCGGACTTGCTATGGTTGTTGCCGTTGCGCGTGATCTTGCGTTGCGAATCCACCAGCGAGTGGTAGGCCCACATCATGCCGGCGCCGACGACTCCGGTCCAGGATTGCTGCGGGCCGGTCCAGAAGCGACTGCGCCAATGGTTCCCGGCGAAGCGTTCCAAAAAGTCGTGCAGGTAGGCCTCGTCTGCCAAGCGCGCCAGGTTGAAAGTGAGCGTACCTGGCTGGCTTGCCTTGTGGCGGTCCAGGCGCATGTAGAACTCGTTCTCTTCCTGCAACTGCATCCAGGCGGCCTCTGACATTTTGTCCCCCAGTTCTTCCTGCAGGCGGCAAATACTCTTGCGGCGGGCCGTGTTCTTCCCGGGCAAGCGCGCCATGAAATCGCGCATCAGCGTGAATTCGCAAAGCAGGCCGACACGGGCCTTGAAGTCCTCGCTAATGTCGCGCGTGACACGCGCAGCGACGAATTTCTTGCTGGTGAGTATGCCAATGCGGTACATCCACGACAGGAACTTGACCGGAGCATTCATGAACTCCAGGATGAAGACACGCTCGGCGAGGCGATACCTGACCGCAGTGGGCACATCACTGAACGCCGTGCCGACCGTGGCTGCAATGGCAAACGCTGTATCCGTACGGACGTCGTGGGCCTTCTCACCGAAGGCGGCGATGAGGGCCATAAAGAACTGCTGCTCGTACTCGTGAACGCTTGCAGCCTTGGCCGGGTCGAGGGCCTCGGCCAGCTTCGAGATCGGTATGCCCCGCTCGTCAGCTAGGTCGAAGCGGTCCACATAGCCGCTGCGACCCTTTTGCACGAGGTCGTCGCTGAAGCCCGCCTCCAGAATGCAGTAGACGATGTGCTTCAGGGCTTGGGCGGCGATGCCGGTGGCCCCGATATTGGCAACTTCCTCGTTGACGCGCAGCATGATCTTGTACAGAGCGACGAGTTCCCCGGCCCGCGGCGACCCTTCATAGAGCGTTTCATCATCTTCGGACAGCCGCAGGAACCAGGTTTGATTGAAGAACAACCAGTCAAGGATGTCGAACGCTGCGCGCCTTTTGGGAGAAATCCGGGGCATCATTGCCTTTCCGTCGTTGTGGCAAGTTTATTTGCCGCTGTCGTCGCGGGTGCGCTTCAAGTCGCCCTCGCGCTGCGCAGCGTTGCGGTCGCCGCCGCGGTTTGTGCGGTGGTCGTCGCTGTCGTCCCTCTTGGTGCGGCCATACGGGATGACACCCACGCGCAAGGGCTGTGCGGTTTTCTTCGTCAGGGAATCGAACATGGCGGTCTCCGGCCTATTGGGGATCGTTGTCGGACTGGACCATGTTTTCGTAGGCATCCTTGGTGGCTAGGACTACCACGGCGCCCACGGCGGCCGTGACGACCGCCTCGACCAGGGCGGCAATCGGAGGGATGGCAAAGAAAAACATCATGAACTCCTCTGGGGAAGCACCCGCTGGCCCATCCGGCGGTGTCCCTGGAAGAGGATAATGACCGCTGCGGCTGCGGCAGGCTAACGGTTTATTTTGTGTACTGTTATCCGAACTTTTGCGCCGCTCGCGAGCTTACAACAGTTCACGGCGCTGCGCTACCGAAGCGAAAGCGGTCAGGATGCGGCTATCACGTACCTACGGCAAGACCAATCTCAACGCGGGCGTACGTGGCGCGCCAGCGCGAGGTTGAACGAGCAATCTTGCGGCTACCTGCGTTGCTCGGGCCGCCGCACCATGAGCTTTTGATGCATTTGAGTAGCAATTTCAGGTGAACCGCGAGGTCGGCTTTACGGCATAACAAACAAAGTTGACTTGAACATCGCCCACTGTCTTCGACGAGAGACGAACGAAGCCTGCTCTGGCCGCGGAGCCGGGTTGACATCATGATTGGCCTGCCAATTTACTGAGCAAGCAAAGCTTCAACAAGCGCGTGCCCAAAAGAGGCGGGCCGCCCCACACAGTGTAGATATGGCTTCGCGCAGATCCGTCCCGACCGCAGATGGCCTTTCGGGATAGAAATGATTATGGGACCTCGGCGGCTGCAATATTTCGATCCGTCGCGAACGGTGGAATGCATGAACTTGGAGCCACAATTTCGCGATAGAAGAACGAGCTAGAGTGAGGGACTCCTCCGGAACGCGGTTGCGCTAATTGAGAATCCCGAAGTAGTTGATGCAGCACCAAGAATTCCAGCGCCAGGCCGTTGCGTATGGAAGACCACGCCGAATTGAGACCGGACATACATGCGCCTGTAGGGCCACATCCTGCGTGAACAGAAGATTAGTGTGATCGCCGCCCTCACGGAAATGCAGGGCCGTTGTTTTGTCATTCAACTAGAGCAATGTAGAGAGGTCTTCTGTCTGCTAGAAGCAAGGACCTCAACAATCTGGTCCCATCGACCATCTGCCTTCATTCGCCTGTAGAGCATCGGGCTTGCTGAGAATCCTTTGCGTTGATTCCACACTTCGCTCCAGGCAATGCCCGTCCCCATCTTGAGTATGGCGCCGTTTACCACGTCCCGAAGCGCATATCCGGACGGTCGACCGGGGCGGTCTGCGACCGAGCGATATGAGGCGATTGGCGCAATGAGACTCCATTCCTGGTCAGTCATGTCCCATTCGTTCTTGATTGGCATCAAGCGGGGATCGCGTGTCTTGCTTGCAATCATGTACTGAATATTTCCGCTCGAAAAGACATAGCGTTCCCGGTCAATTTTTGCCCACTCAAGGGGACGTTCGAGCGGATTGAGTTCAAGAATGTCAACGCTGATAGCGTAGAAAGTATCTCCCGCATGCTTTCCGTGTACGGAAAGCAGCACTTCGGCACTCGGAAGCTCGAAACCAATTCTTCCCGAAGATGCGAAGCGATAAACGCTGTTCCATGCGCGGTATGCGGTCGGATAGGCATAGAGCCACTCCATTCTCTGCGCAAGTTCGGTTGTATTCCTTGCTCTCCCAAATTCTTTTCGCAGGGCAAGCCCTACCGAAAATTTATTGCCGTTGAGAATCGGTGAACACAGCTGTTCCAGCCCATTCTTTGCGTAGAGGAATTCCGTGATGCAGTAGTAGGGGCCGAACATGGCACGTTGAAGTAGCCATGCAGGAAGCACAATTCGCGTGCGAGCAGTCAATATGAGATGTGTTTCATGGTGCTCTGTCACGTCTGATTCGATATCAAAAGCTGCTGCGTATTCGCGCGGCGACGCTCGTTCCCAATCGCACAACGAAGTCCTCAGCGTTATTGCAGCGGAAAGGCTATTGCCTGGCCTAGATTTATACGGCTCACTCGGGGAAAGATATTTGGCCTGACCTGACTTTTCAAGGCCGACCAGTGTCAGGTTATTGTCAAACCGCTCAAAGCGATCTAGCCACATAGAAACTCTCCTGTGATGTCAGAACACGTGTAGGCACCTGGTTTAGCTCCACTCGGGGGTGGGACGACAGATTCAGGGTTTCCTTGCATCGGAAGCGGCAGTTGCTTAGGCGCTGTTCGATTGACCGTGCGAACCCGGGTGAAAATGCCAACATCTCCTCAGGCTCCCAGAGCGCCCAAAGTCATCCTGGTCTCATAGTCTCGTTGGATGTGACTGGGCCGAAGGATAAAAGTGGTGACTATTCGACTGTATTGACACAGAAGCATCGCTTCGGTGCTTGTACTGGGAATGTCCCAGCTAATCAGTCTGATCACCGCAATGACCCATCGACCGCAGACCATCCAAATCTTCTTGCCCGGCGGCGACCCGCGAGGCATCCGCATCGCGGAAATCACAACGCGCATCGTTCAGGTAATCGAAGTTCCCCGTAGCAGGTTGTCGGATTTTCTTGCTATGAGAGAGAGCGAACAGCTTGCGTTGTATTTTTTGGTAGGTGAACGTGACGACGGGTTAGGTAAACGTCTCTACGTTGGCCAGAGCGGAGACATTCGTAAGCGCCTTGCGGCGCATAACAAAGAGAAGGATTTCTGGGAAAAGGTACTCGTACTGACAACGCGAACAGAAAGCCTCACCTCCACGCACGCGCTTTATCTTGAGGGTCTATTTATACAGGAGGCAAAGAGAGTTGGTCGATACGACACCGAAAATGCAAATGAAGGGATGCGTTCACATACTCCGCCTCCGCTAGTCGCCGATTGCCTTGAAATTTTCGAAACTGGTCGCGCGCTACTTGCGTGCCTTGGCCACCTCGCATTTGAGCCACTGACCAAGCTCACATCAGATACATCATCGAGCGACATCCTGTTTTGCAGACGCTCCGGAACTTCAGCGCAAGGGGCATACACGGAAGAAGGTCTTGTCGTTTTCAAGGGTTCGATGGGCAAGGCGGAAATCGGGAAGGGATTTCAGGGACACGCGTTCGCAAGACTTAGAAATGAGCTACTCCGCCAGGGAAAAGTCATGCTTGAGGATGGAGTTCTGATTTTCAAGGAAGACGTTCTCTTTTCGTCGCCGAGCGGTGCGTCTGCCGTCGTTTGCGGGGCGGCATGCAATGGTTGGCTGGATTGGAAGGACGCCGCTGGCCAGACATTGCATGACCTGAAAAGAAAAGACATCGCGTCATAACCGATTGTCCACAACTACGGTAAGTCTCTTTGCTGACAGCTTGATTGTGTATTCTGATGACAACATTGTATTTACCTTTAGGATTCGGCAGGGGCATGCCAGGCAAGAAAAGAATCTGTGTATCGATCGTTTTTAGCCGTTCGGTCGATTTCAAGGCTTGCGGCGACGGGTGACTCGAGGAGCCGTCCGGCGTCCACGGGTCTTGGGCCATACGAGGTAGCGAAGAACAAAGGCGGGCACGGAGTTGGCGTGTCGTCGCGATTCGAATGAGTTCGCGAGGACGGTCCGAAAGGCAGCTGTCCATGCTGCATTCCTGCTGCTAGTCCTGGATAGCCCTGTATAGGGCCGTGCCGATTCGAGTAACGATGCCGACTACGAGCGCATTGCCCATCAGCATCGCGCGAGCGGTTGCGGCGACTCTCGGGACGTCGGTGAATCCGCGAGGAAAACCCATCAGTTCCTCGAGCTCTTCGGGTGTGAGTCTGCGCAGGAGCCCAGACTTCTCGCGAACACAGTGTTTAGTGCGCGATGGCGTGCTGCCGCCTTCTGAGGTAATGATGGTCCGTGCAGGTTTGCTCAACGTGTCGGGAAAGAGCATGCGTCCTTCCGAGTAGTCGTAGGTGAAGCCATTCTTTTCTCGGGCGATGGTTTTGGCGCCTTTGGCTGCACGCCAGGCCGCTTCCGATTCTGATTTGACGTAGAAATCCGTAGGGACTGGGCCAGTCTTGTCAATGACGTCTCCTAACGTGAGCGGGGTGACACTGCCCGTAAATTCTGTGAAGTCCAGGATGTCCGACGCACGTGTTGCACACGTCCACACTTGACCGTCGCACATGAACCCGGAGTTTGCGAAGCGGGTTTTGCCATTCGAGAGTGGACGGTAGCTAAGCTGCTCGTGAAACGGTTCGTTTTGAACAGTTAGGGCAGGCGCGTACGCATCGAGTCCGTCCGTGAGGACGCTTGGAAGGGCGGCATTAAGAACCCCGTCAGAGTGCCACTCGCCTTGCTGTTTGTTTGCATCTGTCCTCATCCGACCGTAGAGTGCGGTAGATGCGTGGTAGGCGACGATGAACACGCGACGGCGCCGTTGGGGATGTCCGTAGTCTGCGGCGTTAATCACACGCCATTCCGCGGCGTAGCCCAGGGAATAAAGGGCAGACAGGACGACGGCGAAGTCTCTTCCGCGGCAGGACGCGGGCGAGGAAAGCAGTCGGTCGACGTTTTCCAGGATGAGATATGGAACGGGCTCACCGTCTGCTGAACGTTGCTCAAGCAATTTAGTAATTGACCAGAAGAGAACTCCCTTTTTACCTCCGAGCCCTTGTGACTGCGACAACGGTCGAGCCACGCTGTAGTCTTGACAAGGAAAGCCGCCGACGACAAGGTGTGGCTTCGCGTCTCGAACAGCCTGCTGGCCGACTGTCGATTCGAGCACTTTAGCGATGTCCTCGTTAATGTGCACGTCGTGCGGCCAATGAGAAACATAAATCTCGCTCGCATGCTGCTTTTTCTTCGATGGCTCGAACTGATTGCTCAGTGTGATTTTATACGGGCTGCCGTGAACTGCTTCAAGGCCCAACCGGAATCCTCCTACGCCTGCGAAGAGTTCGACGACATTGAGTTCGTTTTGCTTGTGGCTACCTTGCGCTGACATTCTGTTTCCTCGTTGAAGTGGAAACAGGTGTAAGCAGCAGGTTTTATCCGCGGCACCTAACGAAATGCGTCGGCAGTAAATGCATTGACACTGCTGGTTGATCCCGCATAGACGCGCGCATCGCGGGCTGATGCTGATAGATATCGGGGAAGAAAAGGCTAAACCCGATTTCCTTGACGTTGGATGCAAATCCATCCAGCGTCACACACAGAAAAGTCCGCCGAGGCCGCCAAGCCCCTCCTGAGGTGGGTGGGGGGCAAGTCTCGGCTTCTAGCGCAACTCTTTCCCGTGTTACCGCATGGGAACAGGCTCGTCGAGCCTTTTGTCGGAGGTGGTGCGGTGTTCCTTGGAACGAATTTCTCTGACTATCTGCTTGGCGATAGCAATTCACATCTGATTGAGCTGTATCGCATGGTGGTGGAGCGGCCTGAGCAGTTCATTGAGATGGCGTCACCGTTCTTTAGCGAAAGCTATCGCTCCCAGGAACGGTTCCTTGAGATACGCAGCGCGTTCAACGACGCGAACGAGGGTCTTCTTCGGGCGGCACAGTTCCTTTACCTGAACAGATTCGGCTTTAACGGACTGTGCAGATACAACCGGTCAGGTCAATTCAACGTCCCATATGGGCATCATGTCCGCGTGCCGAGCTTCCCCCGAGAGGAAATTCTGAGTTTCGCGAAAAAGGCACAGCGAGCGACGTTCGTACATGCTGACTTTGCTTCTGTGATGCGGATGGCGAGACCCGGCGATGTCGTCTATTGCGATCCACCGTATCTTGACCGTGATGGTGTCGCGAGTTTTCGAGCCTACAGTCCAGGAGATTTCAGCTTCGACCGGCAGCGCGAACTCGCCGACCTCGCGAGGGAGCTAGCGGACAGAGGTATCCCCGTAGCAATATCGAACCATGATTGTGTCACGGCACGTCAGCTTTACTCCGGTGCGAAAATAATGGATTTTTCGGTACGCCGTTCAGTGAGCGCCTCCAGTGGTGCGAGAGGCAAGGTTGCGGAGCTCCTGGCTGTGTTTGGTCCGTAATCGGAACGGAGTGATTTTCCCTGCCTCAGCGTGATGGCCGAACTGCAACGCGGTGATGTACAGTACCGGTTGGAGTACGTATGTTTTCTCTCAAAATAGGATTTTTCAAATGAACAAACAGGAACTCATCGACGCAGTCGCATCAGCAACCGGCGCAAGCAAGGCCTCAACTGGTGAGACGATTGACGCAGTCCTTGAGGCTGTGAGCAAAGCTGTAGCCGCTGGAGACACTGTGCAGCTGATCGGATTTGGCTCGTTTAGCCAAGGCGCGCGTGCGGCACGAACTGGACGCAACCCTGCAACCGGTCAGGAAATCCAGATTGCGGCCGCGAAAACCGTGAAATTCACCGCAGGCAAGGCCTTTAAGGATGCAGTTAATCGTTGAGGAACACCTTTTCCTGGCCCGACGTGAGGATGCAAGCCCGCGCCGGGGCCATAGCGATTTCGCTTTTGTCTGGAGCAGGTGTTCGCTTCTTGTCCCGACGACGAAGCCTCGCCGTACGCTAGCCACCTGGAAACCGTGGCGCGCTTCTTACCGCGAATGACGCGACGTTTATCTAGAATGGAATACTGAACCGGTCGTCCAGAAGACGTTCTACTATAGGCGCGATAGACATTATTAGCGAGTAGAACGCCGGATTCGACTCGTGCCACTCGTCGGCGTCCAGTACGTAAAGAACGTCCTCAAAGAATACTTTCCTGTGTGATTCAAGATATGTTTCCAGGTCTAGCCGCTCTGGGGCGATTGTTCGCACGTGACTGTACACGCCGATATGTGCCAGGAATTGTTCGCGAAGACCTCTGTGGATGACGTCGGCAATCAACAGTGGAGCGAACTGCTCCAGCTTCGTCACAATTTCCTCCGCTGCGACTTCCGCGCAACCGTAGTCCAGGGCGTGGTCCATTTCAGCAATCAACAAGATTGCTGAAATCATTGCGGATTTGAGGGCCGCTTCGTGGTCGTCAAGTTCGGTAACGTTCATCTATTAGTTCTCCGGCTAGGTCGTATGTGTTGAAGACCTATAGATTCACGTTTTAGCCTTCGTCTGGATTGTTTGCGCGGCTGGAGGGCAACCGTTTTCGGGCGACCAGATGTTCGGTCAACTTCTGCCCGCGACGTGCGACAACGCCCGCCGCAGCAGCATGCACACTTCAGCCGCGTCGCCATGCGTACTGCTCAAAGCAATGTGCCTATTAGAACGGAATGGGTTCATCATCCGGGTGGGAGAAGGGACGACGGCTTCGCTGCGCAGGTTGAGGCCCTGCGAGCAAGGGCATCGAGCGAATTTCGGATATCCAGATGACGTCTGGATGCATTGCTTTGAAATCCGCCGGGGCAGGGCCTATGATGTCACCGTCAGGAGGACTGTCCATATAATCGTTTTCGGACATGAAAGCCGTAAAGTCCGTTACGGGCGTCCAAGGATATTCAACGAGAATGGCATCATCCCCTTGTAGATACAGCACCGTCAGGTAATTTCGGAACAGTGAGAGTGCCTCCTCGTTTGCGGACAGTGGTATAAGAAATGGACAGCTCGCGAGGCCGACGAAGAGTTCGTATTGGGAGTTCGGGGTTTGCAGACTAACCGCTTGGATATGACGAGGTGAGACGAGCGACGATGGTGATATCGTTGTCGGCACGTTGATGACCAAGGCGAACTCTTCGCTCGTATAACTGAGCATTCCACGCGGAAAGTGCTCTCGAGATAGCACATGTGCAACGTCGATGCTCGCGGCCTTGAATTTAATTATGTCGCACTGCGACGACAAATTTTCAGGTTTCCAGATTTCGGTATGACGGGCGACTGAACGCAGGGAGTAATCGTGGCCTTCGCCTAGCAAACGGAACCGGTCGATTAATAGTGCCACCAGTAGCGTTTCCTCGTCGGCTACCTCAATATTGCTCGTGGCAATGCGTGACGCTAAGCCGGAAAATATGCGGTGGCCAAGAGAGTCATCCTCCAAAGCGTCGCATGAGCCATGTTCAATAATCTGTTCGGCGCTGCATGCTGCAGAAAACAAAACTTCAAGATACGCGTCTAGCCGATTTCTGAAGTCTTCGTATGAATTTTCTGCCTGCAGCTTTTGAACAACCTCAGGAAAGCTTTCGTTCATCCATCTTTCGACCACGGGCGTCCTGATGTCCCGATAGAAATCGGGGGTATTGCCGAACCTATTGAGAAGATATGCGGCGGTGCTCATCGCTTTTTCGACGAGCGAGCGAGGGTTGTTCTCCTTTGCGCTAACTTCGGAAGTGCTCGGTTGCAGACTATTGTGATTGATGCTCATGCGTGTGCTCCTGATCAAAACACAGTATTGATCCCTGGTTTTATTCCTGGGCCACGTCGGCGCCTTCCCACTTGAGGATTGTCCGGAAGCCGTGATCTCTTCACACCTCCTGAAATCGCGCTCGTGCATGCTCCAGCTTGCTGTCGCTCCGGGTGCAGGCAAACGGAATTCGTTGGACTGCGCGTCCTCAAAAATCAAGGACCTGCCAACAAATTCGGTCGCGCTTCGAGACGACGCGGGACCGAATAAGCTGGACTCTCCGGATTGGTGACGCGAATTCGTTGGATTTGCCGGAGTGTGAGAGCGGCCCATGTTGCGCCAGTCCGAAAGGCTGCGTGCGGCCATGAACGGCCGGTCGGCAGCGGCGCGGAGATTGTCGACAATCGATGATTTGTGGCGGTTGTTGGGGTGCCCACGAGCGCGCCCTGGCTGTCGGGTCACGTCCGCGGGTTCACAAATTTAGATTAGTGTGCCAACATGAGCCAAATGGAACCCCATAACGTCCCTAACCAATCTCATCACCACGGCCACAAATCAGTGCGCCGTGGTTCGTTACGTCCATAGCAGGGAATTCGACCTCACCGGTCCAACTCCATGTGCAAACGACCAAAGGCGCCTACGGCGCCTTTTTTATTTTTTCCACTACGAAGAGCCGAATATGACCGAGCCGATAAGCTATCGACGCGCAAGTATCGACGACATTTTGACTGTCTGCGAACTGGGGCAAATCTTGAACGCGGTTCACCACCAAGTACGTCCCGAGATCTACGCAAACGCCACTGTGGAGTTCGCTCGAGACAAACCGCACTGGCTCTCTAGCCTCCAGGGTGAAGATCGAGCCATGTTCCTTGCCGAGCATAGCGGCACGGCGGTCGGCTTTATCACAGTTCAAGTGATCCAGCCGATTAGTCCATTGTTGCAACCGTTGATCGTCGGCCGCATTGGCTCAGTCGCTGTTTTGGAGCGACTGCGGGGACGCGGCGTCGGGAGCACGCTGATGAAACTTGCAGAAGAGTGGGCGCGAAAAAACGGTGCCAACGATATGAGACTGACCGTGTGGGCGTTTAATGAACAGGCGGTCGGTTTGTACCAGGAACTTGGCTACGAACTTCGTGCGTTCGAGATGGGAAGGCAACTCCCGATCGCCGGAGATATGCCCGACGCATGAGGTGGCGCTCCTGCCAGTTTCGGTGAGTCGACAGCGCCGCCCGAATCGTTAACAATCTTGCGGTTAGTACCGTCGGATTCGGAAAAGACGGCTCCTCATGGTTGGCTGCAGCTCTATCGCACATGCGATCAAATGAAATTGACCGTAGAACATCTTATCCGGGAGTTGTCCGCCCATGGTGTTTCGCTGCCCACCGGCGATGTTCGAATCGGCAGTTTTGGCGATTCGGAGGAGCAGTCAGCTTCACTCATTGCTCTTATTGTGGCCGGTACCAAGCGCGGAACCTGCAGTCTTCTGTGGTCGTGGCACTACGAGAGCGCGGTAATTCCAAAGGTCGGAGACATCGAGATCGTACTTGATTGGCATGAGCGTCCGGTCCTGGTTCGACGAACTATCAACCTGGAGATCGTGCCCTTCGATCGCATAACCGCGAGTTTCGCGGCGAGTGAAGGCGAAGGAGATCTCTCGCTACAATATTGGCAAGCGGAACACTGGCGCTTCTTTACCGAAGAATGCCGCCGTATCGGCCGGGTTGCCGATCAATCGATGCCCTTGGTATGTGAGAGCTTCGAGGTGCTTCACGTATTAGCTCCAGCAGACTAACCTTCTCGAACCTAAGGCAGGTGCCGGCCATCAGCGGTCAGTCGACGATCCGGGTGAAATCGTCGACAATCTTCGAGGCCTCGCTTGGTTGCGCGAGGTCGCGAACGCGCTTCCACCATCGGCCAACCTTTCCTCGGAAGTTGCCATGCCACTACCGCTCGTCAATGGGCGAAACCGCCGGGCGAGAATCGGCCTTATTACGACCAGCCACCCGTCACCATGACATCCTCCGACGTGATCATGCGGCTATCGTCGGCCGCGAGGAAGAGCGCCATGCGCGCGAGATCGCCGGGCTCCATTTCCTCGTCGATGCACTGGCCGCGTCGTATCTCTTCGCGGCCTTCGTCGGTGAGCCACAGGTTGCGCTGCTTCTCAGTCAACACCCAGCCCGGCACGAGCGTGTTCACGCGGATCCCATACGCGCCGAGGTCCTTGGCGAACCCGCGCGTCAGGCCCTGTACTGCCGCCTTGCTCATTGCGTAAACCGGGAACTGGCTGCTTTTGAGCATCCAGCAATGCGAGCCGAGATTAATGATCGAGCCCGCGCGTGCGGCCTTCATGTCCTCGACCACGGCCTGCGCTGCGAACAACTGATGCCGCACGTTAACTGCAACGCCTGCATCGAACGACTCGGGCGTAACGTCGGCGAGCGCGTGGCGGCGATCGTTCGCCGCGTTGTTCACGAGCACCTCGATCGGTCCGAATGCTGCCCGCACTTCGGCGATGGCCGCGTGCAACGCGGGAATGTCGGTGACGTCGCAGGCGACGAAGAACGGTTTATGGCGCGCGTTACCGAGCGATTGCTCGACGAACGAAGCGCCAATGCCACTCGCGCCGCCGGTAATGAGCACGACCCGGTCTACTAGACTGGGATAGCTCGCGTAACGTGCTTGTCCCGAAGATTTTTCGCTAGAGGTTGCCATTCACATCCCGTATTGATTAATCGCTGCGACGACCAAACGACTGTGCGCCATGGAAGTTTTCTTGTGAGCTAGGCAGGTCCGGCTTCCTAGCGCCCGCCCGTCTGACGCCCAAATGACGCATTGTCTACGAGAAGGTGGCGATCCGCAAAGACGTGCTCGTCGTCGTGCGTTTCCAATACAATGCCGCCGAGCAAGCGACATGGGGGCCAGTCATCAAGCTGATGGACGACCCGCTGCGCCGCGGGGCCGGCCGGCAGCCCGCGAAGGATGGATTTTCAACCCGAAGCGGCCTTTGTAGGCTCTCTGGCTATCCAAGAGACCGCGTCGCGTCTTGCGCTCTTGCACGGGGTGCAGTGAGTGCACCTCGGCGTTGTCATGAGGTCGTCCCTTGGCAAACAGTGGCGGCGCTTGAACGACCGCTTTGGAGAAATGTGGCCGTCGGCAGTGGGTCGTCCATGGAAGTTCGGAGCTGAGTCGGCGAGATCGATTGTCGACTGACGACGAACTTCCGGGTTCGGCCATGAGGCGACCGTCGCTGCCCTAACCCGAAGGGCCGCTACGCTAGCACTGCCGGCCCATCGCGATTGGCCGCTTGAACTGCTCGCGAGGCGGGGAGACCCGCTAGTTACTGCAGATTTTTCGCGAGCTGGCCGCGCAAGGTATCTGCCATCTTCTGCAATATGTCTGGCAAGAGTACCTGCGCTTCAAGCGGGCCCATCACGGAATAGCCCGATCCCAACTCGCCGTCGATAACGATCACGGCTGCGCAGCGCGCTTGCGCCATGTTACGCACATAGTCGCACGCGGCGTCGAATTGCCCGGCCGATTCTCCGCCTGGGACGACTGTTGCCTCGAAGTCTGATGTCATTGCGTCCTCGCAAAACGTATAAACAATCTTATCGGACGAAGCGTCATTCGCAGACGGGTTTAACTCGCACAACAGTTTACCCGTGGCGCGTAAGGCGTCTGTCAGACCTTTGGAATATAGTCGATTGAGTTGCGCTACCGGTTGTGCTGGCGGTGCATCAAAGCCCTGGAGTGCATCGACTGATCCCCAGTCACGCTGCAGCTACAAACGGCTATCGCGACGTTAAATGGTCAACTTCAATCGAATCGTAGCGGTGGTCGACGATGACGAATCAGTTCGCCGCGCCCTCAAGCGTTTGCTGCACTCTTTCGGGGTAGAGGCGGAGACTTTTCACAGTGGCGAGGCATTTCTGAGCACGCCATCGTCGGGACCTTCGTGCCACCTCGCCTGCGTGATCGTGGACTTCCAGATGCCAGGGATCGACGGGCTGGAGTTGCAGCGCCGCCTGGCTCCGACTGGTGTGCCCATCATCTTCATGACCGGGCACGACGATCCGGCCGTCCGCAAGAAGGCTTTCGCGAGAGGTGCGGCAGGCTACCTGAAAAAGCCGTTGGACGGCGCCGCATTGATTAGGGCTGTGGAAAAAGCGCTAGAGCTACCCGTACTGCCATAAAGCGCTTCGCCCAGCTGCGGCTGAATGTCCGATACAAAGCTTAATCCAACCATACATGCCCAGATGGCGGCCGTCCGAAAAGGGTCGGGTGCAGCCGATCGCCTGCTCACCGGTTTCGAGCTACCCCCATCGCATGAGCCAGCAACTGTCCAATTTCTGCCTTTCGACTTTGCGCGTTGAACGGCCGGAGTCCGTGCAACACCTGCCGCTCGAGGCGTTGCTCGGAAGTTTCGAGAGCGGGTCGGACCGTTGGCATAGGTTCTGTACATTGGCTCACCAACAATGCTGTGCCGGTATCAAATCGAGTGAGCGGCTGGACGCCACGAGTAGCGCCGGTCTACCGGACTTCATTTTGCTTTGCATTTCCCTGCGCCGCTTTTTCGGTACGAATAACCGACGTAACGATTTCCCACGTAATCGTGAACAGTTCAGCACGCGCTCGTCGAACGCAATTTTGGCTGGATCAATCTCTTTCGGCGGCTTGACAGCCTGTAGCCTAGCCAGGCGGACAAGGATAGAGTTTAGGCTCCGTCGCGTTCCACATTCCAGCAAGGCGTGTCAGGACATGGTTTCAAAGATTATTTGGGTCCTATTGCCGCTTTCGATGTACGCACTGTATGTCACCGTGTCGACGTGGCGCGGACGGACACCGTCGCGTCAGGCGCTCAATGTGCAAACCAGCCTGCTGTTGATCGCCTACCTGTTGACGACGGCAAGTCTCGGTGTGTTCTGGGTGGCCAATCAGCAGTTGCCGGTGTTCGACTGGCACTACCTGTTTGGCTACTGCACGCTGCTGCTTGTCTCCGTGCACCTGGTTTTCAACCTGCCGGCCGTGTTCCGCTGGCTGCGGCTCGCACCGTCCCAACCAGCGCAGCAGTCCACCCGCGGTGGCTGGCACGGCCCGGTCGCGGTCGGCAAGGTGCTGACCGTCCTCGCCGCTCTCGGCATGGCGTTCTTCCTCGGCACGCGTCACGGCGCCAGCGAAGTCGCCGTCCGCTGGACCAACGCCGCCGAAGCCGGATCTGGCCCGGTCGATGCCGTGGCCCGTTATCACGAATTCTCGTCCGAGTCGCGCAGCCGCGTGTTCCAGCGCGCGCCGGGGGTCGAATGGGGTGCACCGCCGCCCGCTTTCAAGCGCTACCCCGACGTGCCGCACATCGCCCTCGCGCGCGACAGGACCCACAAGCGCAGCCTGAGCGACGCGCTGCGCGCGCCCTCGTGGCGCAAGCGGAGCCTGAGCGTTGCCGAGTTGGGCGAGATGCTATACCTCTCGGCCGGCATCACGGCGTGGCGCGGCGGCCTGGCGTTGCGCGCTTCGCCATCTTCCGGCGCGCTGTTTCCCAGTGAGCTCTATGTCCTGGCACACAAGGTCGAGGGCTTGCCGGCCGGGCTTTATCACTACGACCCGGAGCACAATCGGCTCGACGCGCTGGGCGCTGCTCGGGCCGCGCTCGGCGCGCCTCAGGCAGACGGCGCCGACGCGGTCGTGGTGTTGACTGCGGTGTTCCGCCGCACCGGCTACAAGTACCGCGACCGGGCCTACCGCTATGCGGTTGCGGACGCTGGCCACTTGCTCGAGAATCTACGGCTCGCGGGGCATCAGGCAGGAATGCGGGCGACGCTCGTCGCGCGCTTTGACGAGATCCTGGCCGCCAAGGCCATCGGTGTTGATGGCCTCGAGGAAGGCGTGCTCGCCATCATGGATCTGCGGCCCGCGGCCAGCGCCGTGGACTCCACCGGCGAAGCTTTGCGCGCGCGCTTCGCAGCGCCGCCGGTACCCTCCGGCCTGACAATCGGCGTGACAGGCATGGTGCACCGGGCCACGTCGCTGCAGCTATTGCCCGACGAGGTGGGCGCCGGGCACATCGCGCTACCGGCGCCTGAGCCCGCCGCCGCAGGGGTGACCGACACGATAGTCCAACGGCGGAGCCAGCGGCGCTTCCTCGACGATGCGGTGCCGCTCGCGACGATGTCATCGATGCTGGCCGACATGGCGCTGGCGCCCCAGCTATCGGGCGCCATCCACATCAATCTGGTCGTCAATCGTGTCGCAGGGCTCCGGCCGGGCGTGTATCGCTACCTGCCTGAGCACGCGCTGGTACGCGTGCGCGACAGCGATTCCGCCGCTGCGGCTCAGGCGGCCGCGTTGTCGCAGGATGTGATCGGCAACGCCGCAGTAGTGCTGGTGCTTTCCGCCGATCGCGCACACATGCTGGCGGAAGGTGCGCGTGGATATCGCCATGCCTTTCTCGAGGCGGGGATACTGGGCGAGCGCTGGCTGCTAGGCGCGGTTGCCCACGGCTTGGCCGCCTGCCCGGTGGGCGGGTTTTACGACGACGAAGCGGCGGCTCTGATCGATGTCGATGGGCAAAGGGAATGGGTGTTGCACTTCGCGGCGCTCGGCGCATCGACGGGAACGTAGAAGGAGGCTCGCACATGCTGACGGACGCGCTCGGGCCCACGCGCAGGTGCACGAAGCGCATTTCGAGGGTATGACGGGAATCGCTCACACGCGCTGGGCGACACACGGCGCGCACTCCCCGACATGCGAGGCACGCCGGAAAGCGCTTCATAAGGTGATCAGCGAACGACCTTGATCGATGTTGGCCGTCACTTTCGAGCCCGACACGCGACGTTCGCGCCAATCTCCCGGCTGGCAGCTTCGGGTCGATTACAGGCGTTGCCGCTCGGACAGAAGTAGTCATCGCAATGACGGCTCCCGCCGCCGTGAAGATGTTTGTGGCGCGCCAACGCATTCTTGAGAGGGGCGTCCAAGCCCTCAACGGGCCAGGTAGAAATCCAAGGGGATAAGCTCGACGGCCCATCCGCCTTCTTCGCCCAGCGTAGCGGCCGGATGCATGGACGCGAGGCGCAACGCCTCGTCGCGGCCATCCGCCTCAATGACGAACAGGCCGCCCACCACTTCCTTCGACTCGGTGTAAGGTCCATCAGAGACGTGTGTCTTGCCGCCGCTCGGGCGAAGCGTCTGCCAGTTGTCCAAATCACCAAGCGACGCGGAAATCAGAACCTTGCCGGTAGCCCGCATCTTCTCGTCCAATGCGGGGCATTGGCTCACCAATTCCTTGACGTCGTCCGGTGCCATGGCGGCGAATTGTTCAGGGGTGAAGTAGGCCAAGCCGAGGTATTTCATAGGAGCTCCGTTGGGTAGGCATACACTGACGACGAAGCTGATGATCGAAAATCGACATTTTTCTCGAAAAGATTTTCGCGGGTCTCGCCAGCCTGTTCGCTTTGAACCGCGTAATGCCGACTGCCGAGGCCGGTGCCGCCCATGCGGGTAGCGTGAGGGCGTATTCGGCCATGAGCAGTCGGTCACTGTCAGCACGACACAGTCATTTGAGTGGTCGCTCCGCATCAAACAGCGGACCTAGACCGGTAGCCTTGCCGCTGGGCGCGTCGTGGTGCTGAAGGGGATCTGCGCAAAGCGAGGGGCGCCATTGGTTGCAGCCTATGGTAACGGCCATGGACTTGGCCGCTTCAGCTTGATTGGTGCGCCAGCCAGCTGAGCATACTGAATCGCAGTTTCGTTCGACTTGGATGCGACGCGCGAAACGCCAAGCTACGTGCCTACTATGAGTCGCTTGGCTTCATCCGTGTAGGCACGAAGGCAATGCCCGAGCATGGCGACTATATCGATTCACTTTACGAGAAACCGGCGCATCCGATGCGAGAGCGGCCCTCGGCCAGGCTTCTGATCAGAATTATCGAACACCAACGGAGCTGCAGTCCATCGCGCGACGGTCGCGGAAACCGTCGCGCTACTGGTGGCACCAGCAGACAAGTCGCTACCCGAGCGACCGTCAGCGTGCCCAATAAACACAAACCGCCGCGTCGCTATAGCCGCTTTCTTGCTGATAGTCTTTCTCAGCGCCGATGTTCACGAAGAGACCCTTGCCGATGGCCACCGGCGGATACCATTCCAACAGCATCTGGCCAGTCTGGCTGTCCTCGACACTGATGCAAAATCCATTTTTGC
This sequence comes from Paraburkholderia sp. RL17-347-BIC-D, assembly GCF_046027915.1. Taxonomy (NCBI): domain Bacteria; kingdom Pseudomonadati; phylum Pseudomonadota; class Betaproteobacteria; order Burkholderiales; family Burkholderiaceae; genus Paraburkholderia; species Paraburkholderia sp. RL17-347-BIC-D. The sequence goes on along the minus strand of NZ_JARESS010000057.1, from coordinate 6,134 downwards.
CATTCGACGGCGGAGTCTGCCCGGTCTTGTAAACGCGAACCAGGCCGTTGCTGCCCGCTGGCAGCGAGATCGGCTGCACTTCCTTTCCGTCAATGAATACATGCACCGTCCTGGCCCATTGCTCGGTATTCGCGGCGGCAACATAAAGCGTGGTATTCGCAGGTACATCCCAGCAGCATTGCCGTCCGGTCCGAGGAGTGTGCGTCGGGGTCGGGGTCGGGGTGGGCGTCGGGGTCGAGGTCGGGGTCGAGGTCGGGGTCGAGGTCGGGGTCGGGGTCGGCGTCGGACCGGCGACAGCGGACGGGTTTTCGAAAACCCACCAGCAACTCACGTCCCTCGTCATCAGATCCGGGCTGAAATATAGTGATCCGGCGAAGGGTAGGTCCGCCTTGAGCCTAATTGGCAAGCCGTTTTGAAAGGTAGATGGACTAACAAGGCAGTTGGGATCGTAAGTAATCGGAGAGCCGGCACCCTCTATCACTCTGTTGCCGTTGCCATCTATGCTTGTTGAAGAATTGATCTGCGCCGGCCATCCTTCCGATCCACTTGGGGTTGGAGGGTAGAAGCTCTGAAGCATGGCATATCCGCTGTCAGGCCCTAGCCTATTCTCGCCAGTCGTCACGCACCCGGCAGTCCATGAGTAATAAGTTTTCCCATTGATAGTGGTGGAAAGAAAAAATACGTCGCCCGCTTCGATTGGCATGCCTGGCAATTTAGGCGTGTGACGTGGGTCCGGAGCGGCCTGAAATAGATAAGACGCATCTGGAAGGACTCCCAGCGCTACTGGCTGGAGTGGGTAGTTGATTACTTCCCCAGATCCAATCGGGCGGGAGATATCCGGGGCGAGGTACAGATTCTTCGCACCGGACAAGTTTTTTAATCTGAACGTGTCGCCATACTTAACGGGGGTAGTCATGTCAATCTCCGTGCGTTGGGCAAAGCAAGCGGGTTGTAGTGGATAACAGCGACGTTTCGGAACCGCATTCGCTGAGAATATCGGTGCGCCCGGGACCACATTACGTGAGAACGGGCTCACATTAATTGAGAACGGCTCGATAACGGCGAGCGGGATGCACATTCGCTGAGAATGGCGAGGACCATAACCTTACGAACAAAGTTTCGAATACTCGTTGCTGCGGGATAAATCGAACGCTGTTTTGCGAAACGGGTATTCTGCACAGGCGACGGCCCGCCAGTCGGGACTCCCGGGCAGAGAACGGCTCCAGCGCAGGCGTTCGGCCGCGAATGACTGCTGTACTTCGGAGCGCGGCGCTAGCGCGCGATGCGGCGACTGGCGCATCGGGTCGAACTGGGACGTCCGAAGTTGTTTTGCCAGCGTGAAGGTCGAGCTGGGTTGACCCGGCCTAAACGGCTTGCAGGCCGAATCAACCCATTTAAATTCAATAACTTAGAAATACTAACCACTCCGATTAACCACTTCGGGACGCGCTGCCTAGGAGCCTATATCAACCAAGCGGCCAATTCAGTATTACAAGACCATCGTTGTAGTCGTTGTCGGTCCCATCTTCGGACGCAACCAGCCCGAAATAGGCCTTCTGAAAAATATCGACCTGCCTTGATCCGAGCTTGGACTGCTTCCCGTTAGCTTCCACGATAACCCGGACACTCCCTTTCCCCGAGTTCAGAATCTGGGTCTGGAGGTTTCGGTCCTTCGTGCCCGAACCCGTGAATGTAGCGCTGGGCTTCGAGGCGTCATCCACAAAAACGCTGACCGTCTGCACGACAACTGAATTCACGAGCACTGTTACGCCAAACGCTGTGTTTGGCGGCAGATTAAATATCCCATTCCGCTCCCCCCCATCACCCTTGCCGTCACCACCGGCCTGTTCCGATGCCGCCTTGATGACCTTCCATGAGGTGGTATGGTAATTACCGACGTATGTTCTGGGTAGCGTCGACGACGTCAAGACGCAATAAGCCTCGCCCTCAACACCAGCGCGGTCATATGAGTCGAGGTACCCGTTGTCCGCACAGTTGGACAGGTAGATGGTATCGCCGTCGTTCAGCGGCGTACCTTCATCATTCAGCGCGGAGCCATCTTGATTCGTATGTCCGATTTTCCACTTCGATCTCGCATCGATTGAAGTGTTATTTTTTTGAACTGCGCCTACCCAATGGATTTCATTTACTGGGACAGTCTTGCCATCAATAGTGGCAAGGACGGCTTCCTCATTGTCTTCCAGCATGCTTCGCAAAACGATTGCGTCGCCCGACTTTACTGGCTTTCCGTTTTTTGTTTGGTCGACAGGCTGTATTTTCCAAGTGACAGATTTTCCGCTTCGCTTCGATGGTTGCGCGGCGTATACAGCGCCGACTCCGCCATCGGATGGCAGGGCCCCATAGACGTCCAAATAATAGCCGGGGGCCTTCGGGTCGTCAAAGGTGGCTTGATTTGATAAATACAGTGTATCGCCATATAAGAGATTGCCAGACATTTTGCACCCACAAGGTTGTTGAAAGGAGAATGATGTGAATGTTATGGCACGGTTGATGTTCCATTCGGACGCCTGTAACTTGGCGTATCGATGCCAATGCCATAGCTATCAATGTTGATATTTGCGCCTAGGCCGCCTTTGCTATGAATGGAGCCACGTTGCGAGCTTGGGTGACTACCCAAGAGGCCAGTTGAGAATCGCGAGACAGTCGTTGTAGTCGTTATCGGTGCCATCCTCCGATCCGAGGAGGCCGAAGTAGATTGTCTGATTCAGGTCGACCTGACGCGACATCACCTTCGACTGCCTGCCGTTTGCCGTCACGGTAAGGCGAACAACGCCGGTACTGTCGGATTCGAGGATCACGGTGCCCATCTGACCATCCTGAGTCCCCGGCTTGCCAGTCAGCGTGTAGGGCTTCGGATTGTCGCCGATGAAGACGGCGATTTCCTGAGCTGCGGCCGAGTTCACGAGCCCGGTCACGCCAAACCTCTTATTCGGCGGAAGTTTGAAGGTACCGTCCCGGACGTTGGAGCCGGGAATGGATCCAATCAACTGGAAGTAGCAAGATGGATCGATATCCTTCTTTCCCGGAATGAGGGCGTTATCAACGTCCTGATTTGACCCAACGGAGATATAGAGTCCGTTATCCGCCTGCAGCACTAAAGATGGAGAGGCGGGGGCGTACTGGTATGAGAACACGCAAAACTCATCGACGCTCTTTTTCTTGGCCAGAATACAGTCGTTGCTTGAATGTGGAAATAGGCCGCTGATCCTCGAGAGATAAAGCCCATTATCCGCAAGCAACGTGATCTTGCCCGGCGCTACCACTTGCACCGTGAACTTGCAAAAAGAATCCACGCCTGGCTTTGTGGCCAAGATCATGTTCGTGCGTTCATCTCTGCCAACAAATAATCCGTTACTTGCCTTGAAAGAAATAGTGCTCGAATCCATATCCATCTCCTGATTAGTGAATACACGCGGAGGCTGACTTTTTGAGTTGAAAAAAGCCTGCCGTGCGATTGCTGTCACGCCATGAGTGAAGTTGCAGATCCTTTGATCGCGAAGATTATCGTATTCGTCTGACAAAAGAGCCTACCTGGATTGATCGCTTGTAATTGCCAAAAAGTGGTATATGGAAGCCGGTACGGGCGGAGCGCGTCGTGACGTCGTCTACACCGTACCGCGCGAAGTAGATCCCGCCCAACGCCATCGATAGGCGGGGTGAGGTACAGACGGAAATCGCCCGCCCAGGACAGCAGGGCGTCAGGATTCGAATTAGCTCGGTCGTGATCGATGACGCGCATGACCGCTTCAGTGCAAGAAGAGACAAAGCGGCACGCTGTCGTCGAACGGCAGAGATGGGTCGCGTGCTGCCGATCGCAGCCTTTGGGAGTTCTGGCTGCGTATGTCTATTGCATAAGGCGGCACCCGGCCAGCTTCAGTCCTTCGCGCGAGTGCTCAGGGGGACAATTGGACGTCGCTTCCTTCCTCAACATCGGCCGCTCGCAGATTTGGCTCGCCAATAGCGTCATAGACCAAACGATTAGTCGGATAAAATTCCTCTCCAACGATACCAAGCCGAGTTGAGGGGAATCCATGTTCGAACACGTTGTTCTGCGAAGGGCTGAAGGGGGGGCACCGGTAACAGCTGGTCAAATAGCAGAGTCGCTACTTTACTATCAGAAAGTGCATGTCGTGATCGACCGCGGCACGCTGTTCCAATTGGTCAAACAGATCAGTATCGATAATCTCAAGTTGCTGTTAAAGCGGCCGGAATTGTCAGCTGTCTATTGCGAAGAGAATCTCGGCACGCATACTAAGTCTGTGGGGGTCACCCAGTTTCACGACTATGTCGCGTTCTCGCTAAGTGGCGACCAAAGCACGAAGCTCAATTCGCCGGAAGAACGAACGGCATATGAGCTCGAACGCCAAGGCACGCCGAGAAAAGTCGCTAGGGAGTTTTCGAAGTGGTTCACTAGCCGCATTCCTATGCGCAAGTACACCGGAAACCATTTTGTAAAAGGTGGCATTCCGGCAGCAGCGAGGCTCGACCTATCCGACACAGATTTCGTACGGGATGCAATTCGGCAAGCGATCGCCGCTTCGTCAGATGGACAAACATTAGACGACGGTTTGCAGTTCGAGCTAATGCGCACGGAGCAAGGTTATTGCGCCTTCTCGAACATTGACTTCGATGCGATTAACAAGCGGCGGGCAGATATGGTGCCGCCATTGGAACCCGTCACCGTTGCGCACCTTTTGAGTAACATTCTGGATGCTCGGGCGGATCTCGCGATGGCCTCATACTACGGCGGCGACTTCGTTACCTCGGCTGTCACGTCAGCGATCATCCGTACGCGGTACTCAGAAGTGTTGCGTCGTTCGCAACTAAACGTAGAATCGCGTCAACAATTTATTGACGTCATTCTCCCCGATTCCCCAAGTTTGTCAGAAGCCATTGATGCAGGAGAGCGGTCGATCGATGACTTCTTTCGTTTGCTTGACAAAGGTGGTCGATTCAGAAACTGGCTTGGAGCAGTGAATCCCGACGAGAATTTGGTCCGCGCTTACGTTCGCGAAATTACATCGGAACCTTTAATTCAAGGCACTGCCGGCAAGACCCTACGATACGCTTTGACTACTGCGCTAGGGTTTGTAAATCCCGTCGCCGGCTTAGTCGCGGGAGGCGCGGACAGCTTTGTTATCGACAAGCTTTTCTCTGGGTGGCGGCCGAACCATTTTGTGGTCAAGAAACTTGTGCCTTTCGTGCGTGGCTATTGACCGATGAAGTCGGCGCGACCGACCGTTGTAGAGCAAAAGACGGCCGCCCGTCCAACAACGCGAAGAACGGCGCAAAGGGGTCGGTTTCGGGCGACCGCGTCGGGCAGTGACCGGCCAATGCGCGTCGGTCGACGCTCCGCCAGTCTGGCTCCGCCCGCATCCCAAAGCGGTCACTCACGGATCGGCGCCGGCCAAATCAAAGCAGATGCTCTCCGCGATCTCCGGGGGCGGATCACCACAGGCGTTTCTGACAAATTCACTCACTCGGCACTGGGAAAACGTCGCTGACGCGACAGGCGTCGCTTATCGTGGCTATGCGACAGACCATCTGCGGATAGCGAAGGGATTGAGCGGGCGAGTGCAGCACGGCGAATTCGCCGGCTCGCCGTCCCGACTCTCCTACAAGCATTCCTGCGCTTGCTCAGGTAACGGGCATGAACTCTCCTTCGGCGAAGAACCACGCCGACATCGTCCGTGCCAGTTCGAGCACGACCTCCGCGTCGGTCCGGCCGGAGGACGCGCGCACGTGGAACGAATGATCTGCGTCGTCCACCACATGCAGCGTGGCGCGTGGCCCCAGCGTCTCGACGACCGACCTCAGCAGGTGAAGCTCGGCCAGCTTGTCGCGCGCGCCCTGCAGGAAGAGAATCGGCACCGTGACGTCCGCCAGGTGCCGTGCCCGCTCCACGCCGGGCGCGCCCGCGGGGTGCAGCGGGAACGCGACGAAAGCGAGGCCACGCACGCCGTCGAGCGGGGAGATGGCATGGGCCTGGGACGTCATGCGGCCGCCGAACGACCTGCCGCCCGCGAAGAGCGGCAGGGCTGGCAGCCGCCGGCGGGCCTCTGCGACGGCTGCCTGCATGGCAGCATGTGCCACGGCCGGCGAGTCCACCCGCC
>NZ_JARESS010000056.1:0-49075 GCF_046027915.1 Paraburkholderia sp. RL17-347-BIC-D | reverse complement strand
GTGGGAGCGGCTCCTAACCATCCTGTCTGGGGCTGGCAGCGCCGAACGGAGAATGTGCCAGTGCGGCCCGGCTACGGAGGTTCGACGAAGCGGTGCGATCGGCGGTCGCTTGCAGTGGCCGGACTTCCGGATTCGGCCAAGAAGCGACCTTCGCCGGCAACGACGATTAGACATTCAGGCGTCGGTTGCGCCCCGGAAGCGGTCATTGAAATCGCGCGTGCGGAGGTCGCGTCAATCGGCCGTTGCCAACGCTCAGACAACAACGTCGGTGAAGCAGTTTCAAATCGCTTCCGGCCGCGCCCACCTCGATGACTATGAATGCCAGGCCTCGTTGTTAGCGAACCTGTGCTCCCGACCAAACTTCCGTCGGCCGCTGGGCGGCAGCGAGATGCGACGAGGTTCGTCAGAAAGCGCTTGATCCGGCGCTACCTGAGCGCCGGATCTGGCAGTCCTCGCCGCAGCGTCAAGCGCCGCGAAATGATTGAGCGGGCTTGTTGACTGCGACCAAGACGTCATCGGTAAAACTAACAAGACAGCAATCGTGGGGATCGCGGGCTTTATTTTCTCCACTTTATTTTGTGAATTCGTAATTTTCAAGATTTGACATCATGTCGTCAAGCGAAAGCAATGCAGCGTCCTTCGCAAGGGCGTTTGTGCAACCGACAGTTGTGCAATCCGGATCCGTCATCGTGTGTACGTATCGGTCGTTTTGCTGAATTTTTGAACCTATAGGCCGCATGGTGGCAACCCCCCATCCCGTGCCGGTTGCGGCCCTGACGCCCCTTGTCACTACCGCACTTGTTTCAAGCACTATTTCATATTTGCTTGAATATTTGCAAAATGCATCGGGTATATGGGCACCGATTTCGTTGCCTATAATATTTTTTATGTCGCCGTCTCCATAGTGATGCCAATGAAATTGGCAAGCCTCAGCTCGTTGAACTCCGGAAAGAAGCAATGCTCCTAGAGTAAGTAAGCAAAGAGTGGTAATGGCAAAGATAGGCGAGGGTTTCAAATAAATGCTCCAGGTGGATGGTCAGCGGAATCGGCACCACTCTTAAGAAAACTGTTGCCTCCGTGTTATCGGCACAATCCGGCGAATATTTAGTGGTTTTGGTGATCACGCATAGTTCACATTGCAACGCGCAAATGCATCTTCAACGTCGACAACGAACGAGGGTACAGCGTGTGCATATGGGCGCCTATTCGACCATTAGCTCGTATGTGGGGCTGTCAACTACGCGTCAGTAAGCAGACTTTTGCGAACGGCTGGACAAGTGACGGATTCGGGTCGGCTACGGTCCTCTGCGCGATGTGCGGTTCGAGAGTTCTGGCGCGCGTCGGCATCGAGCAGAGTTCGGCCAATACGCGACGCAGGTGACCGTTGACAATGCGTCACTCGGACGACCGCTTCCATCCGAAGGCGGTCGTTCCTAGCCAGATTTCGCGCAACAGCTTGTTCGGATGCCAGACACTCGTGAATTGGCATCGATGAGTTCGCAAAAGCGCCTTTCCCGGCATTCGTAGCGTGGCTAGCGATGTGTGTCAGCAAGCCCCAAAACATGCGATATACCTGCACGACCTTGGCGCCTTCGGGCAATCAATCACAATGATTATTTATTTGCCGTTATGTGCATAGCCATCCGCTGTCGTATCGACACTCACGCGGATAAGTACTTTGCTGGTCCCACTAATACCGCCGCCCTGATAGGTAAGAGAACCTTCTTTCTTGTAAAAAGTTTCAATACGATAAGCGTCTTTTCCAAAATAGAACGGGATAAATGCCTTACCTGTCGTGTAATCGTGAGAGTCATTCGGAGCACCGATCAAGTCTTCGACTTGCTTCTGACCCATACCAATCCGCACTTTCGCAAATTTGCTGTTCTTCGCAGGTGTACCGACCATTTCACCGTCGATTCCTCCGACATGGATTTTCTGGATGCTGCGGCCATCGTCGGTTGAAGTTGACTGATGGTTGCTTCCTGCTGTTGTCGACGATGTAGATGGCGAAGCCGTCGGCGTAGTCTGCGGTTGTGATGAAGTCTGTTGCATCGCCGAGCAGCCACAAAGCGCTATTGCAAGACCGGCAGCGACAATATTTTTCGTATTCATGCGATTTTCAATTTTTATGATTGCAGTGTTTAACAAGATGTTTCCATGCCCCAGTTCCGCGAGGTGCCGTTGAGCGAAAGCTCGAATCGTGTTCGGCCGCAGTCCGCCAGAGGATCGCGCGCTACCAGCCTACAAGTGTTGTCGGACTCAAAAACGGAAAACTTTAGATCTGTGCCCGACTTTCTTTCGTCCGAGTCAGGTCTCGTAACTTGGCGGCAGGGTTCCGGACCTTGCAGTAAGGCGTCGCAAGATGCACCTCGCTATGTGCCTGAAGACACGGCTGGTCCTTCAGATCGTTCAATTGAATTTCCGCATGCGGCAAGCATAAAACAGGCTACGGCGATAGCAGATAATTCATTGCGCATTTTTGTTACTTTCCCAGTTAATGAAACTACGCAAGTCAATGTATAGGCAGGCTGTCCGCTTTCTTTAACGTAAGCATCGGATCTACACCGTCGCGGATTTTGTTGACGCGCGAGAGGATCGGCTGCTAGCGAACGGGATCGATGTGTGAGGCGGCGGGCAGCAAAGGAGCGACGTTCCAGGGTAGCAGTTCGTCGATGCGGTTCACTGGGTGATCGGCGATGCGCTCGATGACGTAATGCAGGTAGGCTTCGGGATCAATGCCGTTCATGCGGGCAGATCCGATCAGGCTGTACATCGCGGCTGCACGTTCTCCGCCTGAGTCCGCACCGGCAAATAAAAAATTCCGTCTTCCGATTGCCACGCCGCGCAATGCGCGCTCGGCAATCAGATTGTCAGTCTCGGCCAGACCATCACTGCAGTAATAGACCAGCGCAGGCCAGCGATTCAACGAATACTGGATCGCTTTAGTGGTGTCCGATTTCGCGGAGAGTGTGAGAAGCGTCGTCTCGAGCCACCGTTTCATGTCATCAAGCAGCGGCGCAGCCTTCTCCTGGCGAACGCGCCGTCGTTCTTCAGGCGGCTTGCCACGAATGTACTCTTCGATGCGATAGAGTGCGCCGATGCGCTCGAGTGCCTCGCTGGTGATCGGCGATGCCCGAACAGCGTGTAGCTCATGTAGCTTTCGACGTGCATGCGCCATGCACGCTGCTTCGTGAATCTGACCGCCCAGATACAGATCCGCATAACCGGCGAAGGCGTCTGCCTGCAGTACGCCGGTGAAGTTGGCAAGGTGACGCTGTGGATGTTCGCCGCGACGATCCGGTGTATAGGCAAACCAGACGGCCGGCGCTTCGTCCGAACCACTGGGCCGATCATCGCGCACATACACCCAGAGCCGACCGGTCTTCGTCCTGCCATTGCCCGGCGCGAGCACCGGCAGCGGGGTGTCGTCGGCGTGAACCTTGGTGCCACCAAGCGCGTGGCGGCGCACTGCGTCGACCAGAGGGTTGAGTAGCCATGTCAGACTACCCAGCCAGTGGCCCATGGTGCCCGCTTCGATCTCGACGCCGTCGCGCGCGTACATGACGGACTGGCGATAGAACGGGATGTGGTATGCGAACTTCGATGTCGTGATGTGGGCGAGCAAAGCCGGACCCGGCAGGCCACGATCGATCGGCCGGCTCGGCGCTGCGGCCTGCACGATACAGTCGCAGCACGAACAGGCGAACTTGGGACGGCGATGACGGATGACGCGGAAGTGCGCGCGCACGTATTCAAGCTGTTCGGAAACGTCTTCGCCCAGCGGTTTGAGCGCGCCACCGCACCCCGGGCAGTGTTCCTCGAGGGGCCGATGCACACGCTCTTCGCGTTCGAGGTGATCGGGCAGTGGTTTGCGACAGGCACTCTCGCGCCGTTGCTGCGCCTTCTTTGAGTCAGCCTGGGTGGCCGCACCTTCGTCTGCCTGCAGGTCCTCAAGTCGCAGTTCAAGCTGCTCTATCTGACGCTCCACCTTCTCAGACTTGCGACCGAACTGCATGCGACGCAGCTTCGCAATCGTCAGCTTCAGATGTTCGATCTCGATTACGCGGGAACTGAGCTGGTCCTGCAATTCGACGACCCGCTGCGCGTTTGCGTGAGCCGACGCCGCATGCGCGCGAACCAGCGCCTTCAGCGCATCAATGTCGTCGGGCAGGTCGATATCGGTCAGATCCATTGCGACAGTTTACGACCATCTGCCGCACACGGATCATCGGGTAACAGACGTTTACAAAGCACTGCGCGGGCGTGCCGCTTCGATTGGTTGTCGCCAGTCAAACCCTTCGAGCAGGAGCGAGAGTTGAGCGGTGGTCAACGCCACGACGCCGGCGTCGGCGCGGGGCCATGCAAAACGCCCTTTCTCAAGACGCTTCGCAAATAAACATAGGCCGCCATCGCTCCAGTACAGCGCCTTCAGCAGATCACCACGGCGGCCCCTGAAGATAAAAACATGGCCGCCGTATGGATCCTTCTCAAGCACCATCTGTACCTTCGCCGCAAGGGAATTGAAGCCGGAGCGCATGTCAGTGACGCCGGCAGCGATCCAGATCCGTGTGTTTGCAGGCGGCCCGATCATCGCAGAATCCGCTCGAGGACCAGGCGCAATATCGTCGTGTCGGGCACGCCTTCTATCCGGACCGACGTATTGCCATGCTGAAGCTGAATGCTGCCCTTTGCAGCCTCCAGAGGTGCCGGCGCGTTCGTCGCTTCCGGAGCACGGGCCGCCGGTCGATCGGACTGTACATCGACAACGACAGGCAACATGGTCTGCGTCTGCGCATCTTCGATCAACAGACCCTGAGCGTACAGTTTGCGCCAGGCCCACACCTGATTGGCGTTGATGTTGTTGTCGCGAGCGACCCTTGCGACCGACGCGCCGGGTTCAAACGTCTGCTCGACGACCGATCGTTTCCATTCCAATGGATACCGTCGGTTCTGGCGCTTGGCAGGTAACTCGACTGTCTGAGGCACTGTGTCCATTCCCGTTTGTGGACAGAGTCGGTCACTCGTGTCCGTCGCAGGCGATGATTGCATCTTCTACGCAAGACGGGGAACGGTACAAATCAGATGCTTACTCTTTAACTGGGCTTATGTTTTTTTGGATCGTAGCTGATGCAGCGATGGTGTGCGGTCGTGGCTGTGGGATGAAGCAGGTTGTCTGATCGCCTTTGAGACGAACGGTTCAAGCGGCCCCCGGAGAGGCGGAGTCTCTTGCAGGAAATCGTTCGTGCATGTGACACACGTCAACCGAAGCCCTACGGCCAAGGTTGAGCGCAGTGATGTGTGGGGGCGCCTTACGCTAACCGCATTGGACAGTCGTCGCTCAAAATTCGGGCTCAGCGAAGTGAAAATTTGCCGTCGGATTGGCTGCTTTGCTTGCGTGAGCAGACGCCCATTTATGACCATCTCGAACGGCTGCTCAGGGTCGGGAGTGTGAGTTCGCTGATGCAGGAAGCCGCCGTCCGGCTGATCGATGCCGCCACCGTCAGCAATCTGCCAAATTGCTGACGTAGCATCCAGCCCGCGCCAGTGTCGGCAATGGCCGATGACGAGCGTTGGTCATTTACGATTCGACGGCCGGTTACGAGGTGTAGCCGACGCTTGAACGTCCGACCGCCGGTGCATGTGAACGGCAGGTTGTGGCCGGAACTGTGCCTGTCGTGACCGACGACAGGTGGCCGCACTGCGACAGCGGTGAGCGCCGCTTAATCAATTGCTGTGACTGACGTAGTGGCGAACCGCCGAGTGGACGACCGTCAGCGCCTCTGGCGGACACCTGAGCAGGAGTGACGATTCGGCGGTGATCGACATTCAGCTTATGCAGCATCGGGGAAAATTGCACTCAACCGTACGGCCTTAACGCCGTACGCGGCGGCTTGGGTCGCGCTGGCTTGGATCTACGCCGAGTTCTTTCAGGCGGGTGCGGAGTCGCTGGTTATCGGCAAACAACCCGGCAAACGCCAGCACGAACAGCAGCAGATAGAACCACTGGCCGCTGTAGTGAATCAGTCCCCACGCGGCACCCGCGCACGCGATGGCAGCGAGCAGAAGCGCCGCCTTGTCGAGTAGCCACTTCATGCCGCCGCCCGCTGGTGCGACGCGAGGAACGCATAGTTACCACGCGACGGACTACCCATCATGACTTCCGGGTGGCGCTGAATAAACGCCAGCATCGTATCGGGGATGACCAGCCCAACGCGGGCCGCTGTAGTCCGTGCAGTGGCAGCAGCAGTAGCACCGCTGGTGCATGTCATGGCGGCGTTCGCTGCAACAACCAGCGAGCCGACACATGCGCCTACGTAGAACGATGCGCTCAACGCGCCGATGACCGATAGCGCCTCCAGTGCAGTAGTCGCGCCGATTAGTTCCGCGACGGTTGCGCTCGGTCCCAGCGTCTTGAGTGCGCCCAGCATCGTGGCGACATTCGAAGCCGCCGCCTGAATAGAGCCAAACAGGCTATTGGGGGCAGGCAGGCCCAGCGCACTCATGTTCTGCGTAAACGCGTTGCCGAAATCGCCGCAAGTACTAGCCATAGCGTGTACCGTCATCAACTAGGGAGCACCGATTTTAACTGACAAGTAAGGCGAATTATTCGGTGCACCGTAGTTGATGCGCCATGCATGAACGCCAGCATCGGGCACGGCTGGAATCTGGGAGACTGTGCTGAAACTGGGTTAACTGACAGGCTTCGCACCTGTCTTTCCACCCCTGATCCATCGCCGCCCGGGAAGACCCCGCACAGTGACTTTCAACGGCTCAGTTCGACCCCACTACGGACGTCGGACCAAGCCCTACTTAGCCGTCCGATTCTAGGATGCAGTGGTCATTCACTCGCGGTCCGTGGCGTCGGGTCAGTTGTGGCCCCGGATGGCGACTCATTGCACTTCGGAAGCCGCCCTTCAGGCCCGGCCCGTTCAGGTGGCGTATGGATCGCGAATGCACAGGTTTCCAAAATTACCCAGGATCAACCCGGCGCCAGCTCAGCGACAGCTTTTGTTACAGAACGGTTTGCTGCAGTGCACCCTCGGGTTTGCCCGGTTGTCGTGGACGGATGCGAAGCATAGCCTTCGTAATGATTTGGTAATAATTTATTCGCATGTTGCCGGGTAAGCCAGCCGCTCTCGCGCTCTGCGCAATACGCACAGGTTTCACGACTGCGCTCCACACGCTGGCGTGTCAAACGACGCTCCGAATGACGACTGAAGTGTTGTGCGCTGTTCTCGCCGGCGCAGCTTCGACAAGCCTCGATCGAAACGTGCGGTTTGACCCAGCCGACATGGCCGCCGACGGTGGTCCTGCCCGGTGTGAGCATAGGTCGTGATGATTCCGGTGCGGCGCGGTCGGTTCCCCGCACGAACCTTATTTTGATCGTCGAGCACCGACAGACGCGTTGCCCGACGACGCAAGGTAGCCCTTTTGATGCAGACCTAAGGTTGATCTAGATGAACTCCGCTTACTCCTCAGCCGAAAGCGCGCATCACCTGTTTCGTTGTCGCCCGTATCTGGCTGCTGCTGCGATAGCACTGACATTATCTTCGTGCGGGGGTGGTTCCGACTGTCTGGACGAGGGCACTTGCTATACTGTCGGTGGCAGCCTTTCCGGGCTTCTCGCCAACAGTTCGGTTACCCTTCAAGACAACGGCACCGACAATCTGACGCTGAGCAACAATGGAGGATTTTCGTTTAACAACACGGTGGACAGCTCCCGCAACTTTAGCGTCACGGTTCTAACCCAGCCGGTCGGGCAGTCATGCACTATCTACCACCAGGATGGAAGCGGCTACGGCCCCGCCGACGCAAATGTTAACGTCGTCTGCACCCCAAACAGTCATACCCTGGGTGGCACCCTGAATGGCCTCGCACCGGGTACGACCATCACGCTGCAAAACAACGGTGCGAATTCCCTCGCTCTCGCAGCTAACGGCAGTTTCAACTTTCCCACGAAGGTGCGATACGGTGATGCTTATTCGGTTACGGTCTCGGCGCAGCCGATCCCACCAACGCGGACGTGCGTAGTGACTAACGGCACCGGCACCGTCCCGGACGGCGACATCTCCAATGTGAGTGTGACATGCCAATAACGCTGCGATGATGCAAACGTCCAATCGTGTTGGTTGTACGCAGGGCGCCGCTGGCGAGCAACACTAACGACGACCTGGGTGTGCCCTTCTTGGTCGGCCGCAATCGTTACCGCCCTTACCGGCACGGATGGCCTCTCACCGTTGCGATCCATATCCTTGCATGCAGCGGGCGACCATCCTTATTTCAACCGCCCGGTCCAAGAACAGCGACGTTGGCGATCGGCGATTCGACCCAGCCCTTGCAAAAGCCGATAACTGGATGCGCCGACCGAAACAATTCGGTCCCGTGGCGCCCGGGTCTCTAGACGGTCCGCCCAACTGCGAAAATACAGTCGCAATGGCCCGAGGTGAACACGCACACGCTGCCAAGCTCCGATTGTCGACAATCTTCACCGGAACGCCGATCGTCTCTAACTGGGCCGGTCACTGCCGGTCGTCGATTGGCGACACGCGACCCTGAACCGCCGCTGGGGTTGGTGAAACATTAATGGCGGCTTCCAGGACCGTTTCGGACATCGGCCCCCGCTATTCGCTGCACCTCGTAGCCGGTGGTGTGTGCATATCGTTCGTGCGACGTGACAGGGCGCGCTTGCCGTCTTGCTCATTCCTTGCTCTCAGGAAACATACATCCACCATTGCGGACCAGCGCCTTCACCTCTTCGCTCACCTGCAAGGGGCTTTGACTTAATCGAGCGACGAACTCCTTGCGGCGCCGCACGTAAGACTTCGAATCGTACTTTGCACTCCAAAGGACTATGTTGAGCACCATGGGAATGAGATCCAAGCCTTTTTCGGTCAGCGCGTAGAAGTCCTTGCGCCTGTCGTTGGGGCTGGGCGCCTTCGAAAGAATTCCTTGCTCCTCGAGAAAAGCAAGGCGGGACGCAAGGACATTGGTCGCGATTCCCTCTTCCGATTTCAGGAACTCGCCATAGGTCTTCTTGCCGACAAAAACGATATCGCGAATGATCAAGAGCGACCACCGGTCGCCGAAGAGCTCCACGCCGTAGTTCACCGCGCAATGGGACCGAATGTCTTCTTTAGATGTCGTCTTCATGGCTAAATATTAACATCGCTTGCGTATCACAAGTAAATTCCGCTGTTTACTTGTTTTTTGCAAGCAATGTGTCTAGCATGGTTGTTCGGGAGTACGAGCAGCACCCAACAACCAGGAGACTGCATGAGCACCGTCAGCATCATCGGCACGGGCGGCATGGCCGCTGCGATTGGCGGCCTTGCCGCCAAGGCCAGACACACCGTCGAGGTGATGAGTCGCGACGCCGCCAAGGGGCAGGCGCTCGCCGAGCAGATCGAAGCCGGCGCGACGACAGGAACGTACGGCGCCGCCCCGGCCGGAGACATGGTCGTCCTGGCGGTTCCCTACTCCGCCGTTCTTGACGTGGTGAAACAGTACGGCGAAGAGTTGGCAGGCAAGGTTCTTGTTGACGTCACCAATCCCGCCGCCTCTGGCCACACGAGCTTTGTGACCCCCGGCGACAGCTTCGGCGCGCTGGAGATCGCCAAGGCAGCCCCTGGCAATACGAAAGTCGTCAAGGCGTTCAACACTCAGTTCTCACACGTACTGGCTGCCGGTCCCGCCGAGGGCCACCCATTGGACGTGTTCATCGCGGGGGACTACGCGCAGGCGAAGGCACTCGTGTCGGCGTTCGTCGAGAGCCTCGGACTGCGCCCTATGGATACCGGGCCGCTGCCCATGGCGAGGACGCTGGAGCACGCCTGCCTGCTGTCGCTGGGTCTCCTCACCCACTCCGTCAAGCACACCAACTTCTCAATCAGCGTCAGCCTTCTCGGTTGAGTGCACCGGTACCACCGCTTCTCGCATCACATTACTCATAAGGATCATATGCACGTTTTCGTCACTGGCGGGACCGGCCAGGTCGGTTCATACCTCATTCCTGACCTCATCGCCGCCGGGCATGAGGTCGTCGCCTTGGCCCGGTCGGACGCGTCTGCGGCGGCAGTGTCTGCACTCGGCGCCAGGGTACGACGTGGAAACCTTACCGACCTTGACGATCTGAAGACGGCGGCGGCGGAGTCCGACGGCGTCATCCACCTCGGGTACAGGGCCGAACTGCTTTCGTCTGGCGGGATTACTGCCTTAGGCGATTCGGAGCTTTCGATCGTGCTCGCATTCGGCGAGGCGTTGGCGGGCACCGGAAAGCCACTCGTCGCGGCGGGGAGCATCGGCGCGCCCACGAACTTGGGACGGGCAGGCCCGCTCTTCGCACCAGCCAGCCTTGGCCGACCGGCGACCGAGGATGACCCGGCCCTTCCTTGTGGACCCATGGACGCGGGCACGCTGGTGGCTCGCAACATCGTGGAGACTGCTGTAGTGGGGCTCGCAGAGAGGGGCGTGCGTTCGTCGGTCGTGCGAATTCCTACCTTGGTTCATAGTTCGACCGGGCGCCTGCAACTGATCGGGCTCGCGAAAACGAAGGGCTTCGTCGGCTACCCCGGCGACGGCGAAAACCGGTGGCCCGCGGTGCACACCAGCGATCTGGCCTCCTTGTTCCGCCTGGCGCTCGAAAAAGGACCTGCGGGCAGGACCTGGCACGCGGTCGGCGACGAGGGTATCCGGTTCCGCGAGATAGCGGAGGCCATTGCCGCCCGCCTGGGCCTGCCCGCCGTGAGCATTCCCGCTGACGAACTGATGCTGCCAGGCTATTTCGGGTTCCTGACGGCGGTGGTGACGCTGGACCTCGCGGCGTCCAACGCGATCACGCGCCAGGTCCTCGGCTGGGAGCCTGCTCAGCCCGGCCTGATCGCGGACTTGGACAACGGTCATTACTTCCCTGCCGGCTGACAAGCTGACGGCAGGGAGCCGGTAGCAACGCACGCGGCCATCATACCCAAACTCATGAGTAAAACTGCCCATGAATATTACAAAACCCGCCATCTTCGCACTCGGCGCCAGCCTTCTCGGCTGAGCGCACTCGCAGAAATTCTCACACCACATCATCGACAGGAACCCTAACATGCACGTATTCGTCACTGGCGGGACCGGCCATTCCGGTCCGTACATCATCTCCGACCTCATCGCCGCCGGCCATGAGGTCACCGCCCTGGCTCGTTCAGACAAGGCGGTCGCTGCGGTGTCCGCACTCGGTGCGAAGGCGCGTCTCGGTAGCCTCGAGGATCTTGACGGTCTTAAAGAAGCGGCCGCCGCCTCCGACGGTGTCATCCATGTCGCACACCGGCAGGACCTGATTCCGGTCGGCGGGATCAACGCCGTGGCGGATGCGGAGCTTCAGATCATGCTCGCATATGGCGAGGCGCTGGCCGGAACCGGAAAGCCGCTGGTCTCATCGGGAAGCATCGGCTCGCCCGGCTGGGAAAACCTGGGTCGACCGGCCACCGAGGAGGATCCGCCTCTTCCCGGCGGCGATCCATACAAGAACACCTTGCGGGTTCGTAACATCGTGGAAACCACCGTAATCGGCCTCGCCGAAAAAGGCGTGCAGTCTTCGGTCGTTCGGATTCCTGAAATCATGCACAGCACGACCGATAATGCCGGCTTCCTTCCGCTGCTGATCGGGCTGGCGAAGAAAAAGGGTATCGTCGGTTACCCTGGAGACGGTGCGAACAGGTGGGCCGCCGTACACACACGCGACCTCGCCACCGTGTTCCGCCTGGCGCTTGAGAAGGGCGCCGCCGGCAGAAGCTGGCACGCGGTTGCAGACGAGAGCATTCCGTACCGCGAGATCGCCGAGGCCATCGGCAGTCGCTTGAAGCTGCCCGCCGTGCCCATTCCCGCGGACGTGCTGATGCTGCCGGGGTATTTCGGGTTCCTTGCGAATCTGGTCACGCTGGATACCCCGGCGTCGAATGCCATCACGCGCCAGACGCTCGGCTGGACACCAACGCAGCCCGGCCTGTTTGCCGATATGGACAATGGCCACTACTTCCCTGCCAGTTGAGCTAAGCGGACGGCAGGGACTCCCGCATCGCGCCGAGTCCGACCAGGACACCATCCCCCGGAGTGGTAGGAGAGTGACACAAGTGGCTCGGCGCACACGGAAAACATTATGGGCGAAAGCCTCGTACAGATTACGGGGATACCCCAACTTAGAAGGAGATTTTCATGAGCACTATTAGCATCATTGGCACAGGAGGCATGGCCACGGCGGTCGCCGGCCGTATCGCCAAGGCAGGACATTCTGTCGAGGTCCTGAGCCGCGACCCCGCCAAGGCGCGGGCGCTGGCCGATAAGCTCTCAGCGGGAGCGACCACGGGGATTTACGCCGCCGCGCCGACCGGCGATATCGTCATCCTCGCCGTGCCGTACGGCAGTGCGGCGGCGGTAGTGGCCGATTATGGAGACGCGCTCGACGGCAAGGTGATCATCGAAATCACCAATCCGGTCGCCCCGGACCTTTCCGGCCTCGTCACCCCACACGGCAGTTCCGGCGCGCAGGAGATCGCCAAGGGTCTTCCCGCCTCCGCGCACGTCGTAAAGGCGTTCAACACCATCTTTGGCCACGTACTTGCCAAGAGCGGACGCCTCGACGCTTTCATCGCAGCCGACGATGCGGAGGCCAAAGCGCGCGTCTCGACCGTAATCGAAAGTCTCGGACTGCGTCCGTTGGATGTCGGTGGCCTGCACATGGCCTCGACGCTCGAGGCGCTCGGTCTGATGATGATCGGCCTGGCGAAAAACGGCGCCGGCACCTGGGATATCGCCTTGAACGTCGAGATCGGCTGAATCACCGACGCCACGTCCTCACCGGCAGGTCCACAACCCCATTGGGAGCAAGTCATCTCTCACGTCGTTCTCATCAACCCATTCCAGTAGAGTTGTTTATCGACGGCGGCTTTTCGACCACATGAGAAGGTCACATATGGGCCGCATACCGGCTCGTCAACACAGCGCCGGTTGCCGTACGACCGTGCGGAAGAATGTTGCGACAAAGTCAGCCTATGCCGAAGCTTTCTGCATCGATAGGCGCTCAGAAAACGCCTTCGAAGCGGTGTCGATAATCTTCTGGTAGTACTCTTTGATTGGTCTCGGGGCGTGGTTATTCCACGCATCTGGGTGAAATGTCCTAAAACACTCGATGTCATTCGACCGGAAGTGCCAGAGGGCCTTTGGCTCAACCTCCACAGTCTGACGATTCGGAAGCACAGCTTTCAAGGCGCGATCGTACGTGTGTCCACTGCCGAAGATTATCAGGTCTGGCTTAAGCAGTTCGATTTCGAATTGGACGACCGCCACCGAGAAATTAAACAGATGAGCGGAATGCCCGATAGAGGTCCGAGAGTAGCCGCGCTTTGGGCGGTGCCAGTCCATCTTCATTAGATTGTTCCAGCAAACAGCCGCTCGATCGCCTCCAGCGAACGCATCAGCGAACCGCTTCCACTGCCGCAATAACTCACTATTGCCGGTGCCACAGGCGTATTGATTCTCGTAGCGAGCTTTCGCCATATCGATTCTGTCCGGACGCTCGTAGAAGGCTCCTAGCTTGCCACACCAACCGTTAGTTTCCTTCCCGATGAACATTACGCGGACGGGCGCATCGAGGTAACCCTGAGATACGCTGAGGAGAAACGGCGCCGATACCCGTCTCTTCAACGACGCCAGTTCATGCACGGCGTTCAGGCCAGAATCGGCACAGAACATATCGTTGCGTCGGCTAAACGCCGTGGAGACAAGGTAGGTGAAGCCGACTGCAGTCGCGAGAACGCTCTGCGGACCCGCTCCATCGATGTCACCGACCACCAACGTTGCGATAATGCCCGTGCGACGGTCGACGGGTACGGATCGACGACCGTCTGGGTTTTCAGCGTATCGTGATCCACGCGAATGGCTCCGGGGCCGTTGACGAGGTACAGATCGCCGACAGGGCCGATGGCGACGCCCGTCAGCCGATCGACGTTTCGAACGTACGTGGCGATGAAGCGTGCTCCGTGTGTATGCGGACAAACCCATACATAGAAGCGTCTGCGCTTTCCACCGATATGACGTGCCGCTTCAATCTCCGGAACACGTCTGAGCATTGGCGTGAAAGTACGAACCGACCTTCTGATATTGTCGTGTGGCTCCGCTATCTAACCGGAACGGTCCTTTTAATGGCCGTCTAAGGACGAGGTCGAATGTCCGCCGCCGCGCGATGCCGCCCGTCCCTGCTCTTACTCCACACGAACGGCTGACCAGGCAGCGAGACTTGTCCGGGGGCGGGAAAATGATAGCGGGGCGTGCCCGTCAGCTCTACTCTAAACGGCGCTGAACCTGTCTAACCGGGCAGTGTGTAAAGGGGTACCATGAGGAAGCTGTCGAACGCCAGACGTAGAACGAAGGGATCTGTCTCCGTTGTGTCAGGAATTGTGTCAATCACGGGCGCCCAACCCGTGGCCCGGGAAATGGCGCTGACTGTTCAAATACTTACCGCCGAAGGAATTGTGTCACCGCTCGCGGCTGCTTGACCGCGCAGTCCAGAGCTGGACGTATGCCGATAAGGCAGGGCTCCTGACGTATCCGGGCCTGCAGCAATCGGTGAGCCGAAACTTCAGCGGCTCGTCACTTGAAAGACCAGGTTCACCCGAGACAACACTCAAGATAGCCTTAAGCTTGCGAATCTGAATCATGGAAAGAGCACCACACAAAGCGCTCAGCAGGAGCAGACAAGGGCCAATAAGATTAGACACGCCACCTTGAGGTCGGACCACCAGAAGGACCCCGAGAAAGCCTACGAACGCAGCGACTCCATTTCGCGCGAGTAAGCGCTCCCCAAGCGGCCAGGGAGGGAGGCGAACGACAAAAACCGCCTCTGTCGCAGTCGCGATGGTAAGTGCGGTGCCCGCAATGGCATCCGCCAGTACCGCTCGATGTTCAGTCTCGGCCTGCTGACGCTCGTCAGCCTCGGCGGCTGTGCCCCAGCACCACCATCGTGACGTGCCTGCCAAACGGCGAAGCCGGCTTTGCGATCAGCTGCAGCGGCAGCGACGCGAGCTCGACCTGGGCCGAGTGCTACAGACGCGCGGGTGAAGTCTGCGGCAACCACGGCTGCGACGTGGTTTCGAAAGACGTCGACAGCGTCGGGACCTCGGGCGGAACAGCCGGTGGTATTTTCGGCGCGAACGTGAAGAACCGGTCGATGGTGGTTCGCTGCGAGCAATAGCGACCACGACGCTACGCGCGCCGTCGCTCGGGCGAGCGTCGGCGCCAGCGTCCTGAGCGAGGATCGATGCGCGCGGCGAAGGCGATCAGCACGCCGAACGCGACCGGGCAGATGCCAAGGAAAATGAATAACGCGGTCATGCTCGGGAACGAAGAAGTAAGTTTCCACGATTCCCTACGCTACGAAGGCCGGCGGGAGAAGGCAGTTAGGGAGCCGTGGAATTAAATGTCCAATCTATGGCGTGCAGATAGAGGTGGCGCCGTTGGTGCGGACGGTCAGATCGAGTTTATAAGTGGACGTGCCGGTTCATCAAGCTGCCGATTTGATCGCTGGCAGCTTCTCGAAGCCTGACAGCACCCGTGGTCCGACAATAACCGGCCAACGGTCGCGGACAAACTTAGGGTCTCGGGAACCCGAAGGTATCGGCGAGTTCACGCACATCGGTGAATCGCGGTATCTCGTTTGATATTTCGGCAGCCATGGTCACCGCCGTAACGGCTCCCGACGCTCCGCTGGCCGGCGCTGCGGGCGCCGGTATCGGACATGCGTTGCCGAACGGTCCCGGAGCGACCGGAATGGCCGGCGCGTCGGTACGCGCCGGACGAGTGAAATCCAGAGCGTATGCAAGATTGAACGTGCCGGAAGCATTGCCGCGTACGCCAACCGGATCGATGCCAAAGCGCCATTGAATCAGTTGGTGAATCGAACTCGGGTCAAACGGAAAGCGCGTCACGGTCGCCGCTGGAACACGCGGGCCGAGCAGTACGCAAGGCACACGAAAACCCAGCTTTCCGTCATTTCCAAGCGCCGTTTCTGCGTCGCTCATGGGACGCGTCGGGGGAATCACGTGGTCGTGGAAGCCGCCCCATTCATCATAGACGACGATCATCAGTGTGCGGTCCCAGTTCGGCCCGGTTCGCAGTGCGTCGTAGATCTGGCCGAGCAGGGCTTCGCCGTTGCGGATGTCCGCGTGCGGATGATCGTCTGCCGAGACCCCCTGCGCTTCGCCGGAGAAGATCGGATCGATCATGCAAAACGAGGGCAGTGTGCCGTTCGCGGCCTGGGTCAGAAACTGCGGAAACATCTGGGATATGCCCGTGTAGCGGCTCCCGAAGAGCGCGGTGAACGGTGTGTCGTGATAAAAATAGGTGGCGCTGACATTCTTGGCGGCCAGCTTGTCCCACATCGTCGGCAGTGTCGAAACGGTCGTCGTGTTGCTAAGCCGGTCCGTTGCGCCCGCATGCAGATAGATGCGATTGGGGAACGTCTCGGACAAAATGCCACTGAAGTAGAAATCGGAAACCGTATATTGGCTTGCTACACCCCGAAAGAAGTCGAGGTCGGCAGCCTGATAGAAGCCGATCGGCAGCAGGTCACCCTGCGTTTTGCTCGTCGCAGTCGACAGCAGGAAACCGTTCATCGCGCCATTGGCAAGGTGGATCCGCCCGCCGGCAAAGCTATGGTTCGGATCCGCGAAATTGCATGCCTGGTAGCCATAGTCGGGATTGGCGGACAATAGGAAAGGCGCATGCTGCTGTGCGAAGTTGTCGGTGAACAATTGGTTCGGCGGCATTCCCTCGGCGCCTGGTACCCAGCTCATGAAGTGGTCGAACGAACGGTTTTCCATCGTTACGAGCACGATGTGATCGATGCCCGAAGTCGTCGGATCGGGCAATACTGGGCGCGGCAACGTATAGCGGTTCGTGCCGTCGGGTGAGGGAATCTCATTTGCCGATGTGCTGCCGGTACTCGTACTGGTACTTCCGGCCGAACCGACCGTCGTGCTGCTGCCGCCGTCGGACGACCCGCCACATGCCGACAGCGCAAGTGCACCCGTGCCTGCTGCGAGGCCAGCAAGGAAAGTGCGACGGTCGATTCCACCCTTGTTGTTTTCACCGCTGTTCAATTTGCACTCCGTTGTATGAATTGGAGTACGACACGATTGCGCCACGAACACAACGCTATTGATTGCACCGTCAACGACGCAACCGACGTATCCCGTGAACGTCGTCTCGTACCAAAAGCGCCGATTCTCTAGGCGCAAAATGACAGCCGTCTGACGCGTGGGTAACAAATTCTCGGCGGTGACGCAAATAAAAACACTGCGCGAATGGAATAAAAATGACTCTGACTCGTTGCGGATCTATGTCGGTGGGGAACCGAAGAACTTTTTAATAGTCCAGACAAAAATCCTGATTCCGTAATAATGAGAGTGCCGCTGTCGTTACAATCTTTCTCGAACAGCGCTCGGAGGTGGCCGCTGGGGTAAACAACAACTGGAAACCGACGCCTCCTGGAACCCTGGTCTTAGATTGCTGGACCAACGATTCATAGCAATTCACCAAGCAATAGGAGGTACGAAGAACCGCGATGAAGCTGCCGGGCATGTTCCGCGGCAGTTTGTTGAAGACACGAAAACAACCGGGTTCGTGGCAGCTTCTCTCGCATCGCTTGGCATTGTTGGCGCGTCGGTTTCACCGATTGTGTGTGCAAGGGCCGGCATTCTGAGTGGAACCGTCATTCCGTACCGCCACTCGCTTTCTTTTACTTTACTTATCGCCGCTCGCAAATAGACCGACGGACGCTCTTTCCGTCTTTCTCGCTGCTCACGGTCATCGGGGATATTCGTTGCACCGAAAAATCACGCAGAGGGAGGTCGCGAGAAGGGTACGATATTTTGATTAAGGCGGAAGAGGTTCGCCGGATCGCACGGGCTTTCAGACGCGCAAGCCTTTCATATTTGAGAGCGCCATATGCACTTGGAGCGATGGCGGTATCTCCCTGTTCGTTGAGGTAATTGGCCTGTATGGACTGGTCAGATATCTTTGTGGCGGCAGCCCGCCCCCATGCCACGCAGCGTTCGTCGTCCGCCGAATCGTCCCACACGGGCTCGGCAATCCAACAGTATGCCGCTTGTCTCCCGGAGTAGGCGGTCGCATCCTCTGGCACGTCCGCGACCGCGCCTCCGAGCTGCAATACATAAAACTCCGAATCTGGAGTGGGGGCCGCATCAAACTCCCGGAGCAGCGTATCGATCGCATTGCTCGTGATACTCCCGGGCCTTTTCATCCATGACGACCGAATTGAACCGCGAGAGATCAAGCACGAGACCATCGTCACAGGTGGATAGGCCCGGTATGCTATGCCCGCCTCCACGCACTGCCAGGAGGGCATTGCACTGGGCTGCCGAGTCGATGTCCCTTCGAACGTCATCGACACTCTCCGCCTGCAATATGGCGGCGGGCCTGCGGTCCACAAGGCCATTCCACACCCGCCGCGCATTGTCGTAGTCTGGATGGTCACGACCGATCACCGGTCCTCGACATCCAGACGAAACGAGCTTACTGAGCAACCTTCCATGCATGGCGTCGAGAGCTCCTGGGGCTCACTTCTGATAACCCGCCTGCTTCACAGCGCGATCGGCGGCGGCGTTGCCCGCCTTCAGCGCTGCGTCCACACTGGTTTGCCCAGCAACGACGCCCGCAATCGCTTGCCCCACCACAGTCCCGAAGGACGGGAACTCGGGGATGCCTACGAATTAAATTCCGCTGTACGGCACCTTCCTGAGCGATGAGTCGTTCGGGTCGGCCGATTCGATCGCTCTCAACACCGTTGATCGTGTCGCCGGACACTTCTATTTCTTCCATTGCGAAGCAATCGGGAAAAGCTGCGTGCCGTTCACTGCGTCCGTGCTGGTGGCGCTGATTTGACCGGGCGGCGACATTTTGCAACTCCTGTTCCTGACTGACCGCGCCGATACTCCCGACACCGTCGGCGTCGCGCCTTCTGTTGAAGTTCGCAAATTTGTTAATGATGTCCTTGGCTCGCTAATCGTGCCCACTAACGCTGCTAGCGCGGCTTTCTACCGCATCACGAACTCACTGCCCGACACGACTGACTAAGCGCAGGACGACGCCGCGCAGACCAACATCCACACAAGGGGATGCTGAAGGCCGCAGCAGTGACGCACAAAGCGCCATACTGTATGGCGTTTTTGATCTGCGCACTGAGATGGGCACCTTCCGAAGATCAAAAAATGACCTGTATTTGCACTAGCTGCCGCTTCAAGCGAATACAGCTATCACGCTCCTCTACAACCGCATTAGTCGAATTAGCGGACACAAACGCGTTAGCAAAATCAACGGACATCCGAGCGTGCGTGCTTTGCTGAAACGCAACGCCTAGAAAGGCTGTGAAACCGCTGCTATGCCTGATTTTGCGCCGCAAAAATACAATCTTACATTAGCGCAATCCATGGACATTCATAGCAGTTTTAAGGACTTCAACATCAGCTCAGTCAACGCAAGTCGTTGGACAGGGGGCCTCACGGTAAAGGAACGAGGGACTTGAGCCGCAGCGGAAAGGCGAAGAAGGTGTGCCACAGACTGTAAAAAGACGACTTGCCCGCGAGCCGTCCTCACTGCAACCGGACCGGAAATGGACCAGAAAGCAAAGATCCCGGTCACGCGGACTGGATCAAGTGCCGATTCTTTGGTAGGCCGTACTGGATTCGAACCAGTGACCAACGGATTAAAAGTCCGCTGCTCTACCAGCTGAGCTAACGACCCGAGCCACTCCCATTCATTCATCTCGCAAGCGTCGGATCGCCGCCCAACGCTAGCCTATTTCGATCGTGCGGCTCGCCGATCGCGGCGGTTCCTGTTTCGGCACGGTCAACGTAAGCACACCCTTGTCAAACTTTGCGAGCGCGTGGTCAGGGTCGGCGTTTTCCGGCATCGGGATCGTGCGCGTGAAGGCCCCATACGCGCGTTCAAGTCGATAGCAGCCGTCTTCCTCACTGTGCACATCCTGCTTTTTCTCGCCGCGCAACACCATCGCTCCATCCTCGACGCTGACGGTCAGATTCTCCCTTTCCATGCCCGGCAACTCGACAGTCACGCGCAGGACCTTTCCTTCGTCGACGACGTCGACGCGCGGCTGGAAACGCGATGAGCTGAAGTCGCCAAACCATCGATCAAGCGGGCCGCGGGTTGCAAACGGATCGTGAAAGAAATCCTCCATCGCACGCCACGGATCGCGGGCGAAAAGCCGCTGGATATCTGGCCATCCGGCACGCCATGTTTCGCTGGCCGGCGGACTTTGCGGACCGTCCGCATCGGGCTTGCGCGCTGAGCCGCGGAGAAATTTGAAAGGATTCCACTTTTTGGGGTCGGTGTTCATCTGCTGCTCCTCAATGATCTGGCAGGAGAGCCGGACCACGATGATCTGCATCCGGCGCCTCCACGAACCGGGCGGTGGCGACCTCGCAGTCGCCACCGGTTTTTCTCCGGTCGCCGTTGCTGGTCTTCCGGGTTCAGTTCGTCTGCACCTCGATTCGTCGCGGCCGTGCTTCGTCGCGACGCGGAATCGTCAGCTTCAGCACGCCGTCCTGCAGGTTTGCATCGATCTTCGACGTGTCGAAGTCCGGGCTCACGGAGAAAGCGCGCGCGAAATGCGGTTCACGGATCTCGGCGTGCTGCAGCTGCAGACCGGCGGGCGTCGGCACGACCGCTTCGGCCTCGATATAGAGGTTGCCGTCGTGCACCTTCACGTCGAGTTTGTCCTTTGTGACGCCTGGCAGGTCCGCCCACAGCGTGATGCCCTGGCTGTCCTCGAACACGTCCACCGCCGGTGTGAGTGTCCTCCGACGTGCTGACTGGTCGCCCTCGCGTCGCGCTACTGCATTCTGGTCGCGCTCAGCAACCTGTGTCCTGTCGTTCATGGCTTGCTCCTTGAATAACTGGCATTACTGGACGGTAATGACCCGTGGCTTCGACGCTTCGCGCTTGCCGACGGTGATCGACAGGCAGCCGTTGGTGTAGCGGGCCTGCACCCTGTCGGGGTCAGCGTTCTGCGGCAGCTCGATCACGCGTCGGAAAATGCCGGTGAAGCGCTCCTGCGCATAGGTGCGGGTGTCGTCATCGGTCCCGGCCCGGGCAGGCTTGCGCTCACCGCTGATCGTCAGCAGGCCCTTGTCGATCGACACGTCGAGGTCGGCCAGCGTGAGGCCCGGCGCGAACGCGACGATTTCGATCGAGTCGTCGGTCGTCCCGATGTTCACCTGCGGAAAGGCCCCGAAGCGGCCCGAGCGGATGCTGGACGGGAAGCCGCCGAACAGGCTGTCCATCTGCCGTTGCAGACGGTCAAACTCACTGAACAGGTCGGTTCCGGAAAAGAGATCACTCATCGTATCCTCCTTCGATGCAGCGAGGAGGCGAACGGGCCTACGCGCTCCAGTCCGCCTGCCAGGCCGCTGGCAAACAAATCGAAACACGCAGCGCACCGGATGTGACCGGCGCAACTGCCTGAGCGAAATCAAAGATAGAACCTACGGTGAAAATTTCAAGGGGTGGTGGTGAAATTCCTGTCTTGAAAATCCCCTGCCAAATAATATTATCGCGGTGCATTGCAACGGAAACGGAGGACACCATGGAATTCGATTCGGACTGGCTCACGCTTGGCAGACATCGCGTCCGGCTGCGCTCGACCAGAGGCTTTCCGACGGAATTGATGCGTAGCGCCGCGGAGGTCGTGCGCCTCGCGATTGACAACAACATGAGCGCCCGCGCGCGGCTGGTCGAGATCGTCTTCCAGCAGCCCCACACATACGATATCGCCGTTGGCACGACCCTGGCGGAAGACAGCGTTTGTGCGCCGCAACTCGAAGCGGCGATCGCGCTCGTGCTCGGCCTGCTGTCGGAGCAGGTTAACATCATCGTGACGACAGTAAGCCAGGAGGAAGTCGACCTGCACTTCGGCGTGTATGAGCGCATGCTGGTCGAAAAACTGGGCGTGGTGCCGCCAATCCAGTGATGACCAGCGTCATGCCGTCGAGATGCAGCGCGGGCAGTCGATAGCCTAGCGACTTTCCGGCGCCGGTCGGCATCGTGGCCAGCGTATCGCGCCGTTCCAGCACGCTGCGCATGATGTCCTCCTGCCCGGCACGCAACCTGGCGATACCGAACATATCGCGCATGGTCTTGCGCATGCTGCGAAGGCGCTAGTCGCGTGTCATGAAGTCAGACGGCGGCCGGGAAAAGCGGGGAAATTCATGCGCAGTTCTTCTCTTTTGCTGGTCGTGATCCGGTAACTAGCAACCGCCGTGCCGAGAGTCGTCTATCCTCGAGCCTGACCTTGATCCAGCAGGCTGGCCGGTCGAATGCGCGACAGGCCGCAATCGCGCCGGTAATCGATGCGCGTCGTGTATTGAAGGGTGCCCAGTCATCCCTTGCACTCGCCACGGACACGATGCACGCCAGCCTGGTGCGGTGGATGACCGCACGATTGCAGTCAGGCAGCGTAGACATACGGCGCCTGAAAACAGCAACGGGCGTTTCCAGTCCAGCGAAGCGACGAGCCCGGGCACGAGCGTTCCGCGCGCCGCGGACCCGTGAATAGTTTCTTGGCCCAGTTCATGCTGCGCTCGCTTTAACCGGCAGGAGGCCATCATGAAAACCCGCATTTTTACTTACGTCGAATGCCCATGCGGACATCGCGGAGCCCTCATCGAAAGCCTGGACATCGGCGATTTTTCCGACCACCGGTACCGGACGTGGCTGCGTAACCTGACCCATGCCGGGACGTACGACGGAGGTGACGGACTCTTTGCAAAAATGAAGCCCGGCTGCCCAGCGTGCGGTCGAAGTCTGGGCCCGGACGATATCGTCGGCCGCAGTGAGTTGCAGGGGTCGGGCGAAGTGCTGCGGCCAAAAGATGATTCAGGATCAGCGAAGACAACGCTCAGCATCGGTTGCTGACAGGCGGGGCCGCGCGTCCGGTTGGTGGCTTCCGGCGGTGCCGTGTGACAGCCCGCTGTTGCGCTGAAACCCATCGCTGGCAACTTCGCTTTCACTCTGTTCAGCCTGGGAATCATCGGCACGGGCCTGCTCGCATTGCCAATACTCGCGGGGTCTGCAGCCTATGCAATGGCGGGTGCGTTTAACTGGCGAAACAGCCTCGCCCTGAAACACAATTGGTAAAACGTTTCTAAGGCATCATCGCCCTGTCGGCGCTAGTCGGTCTTGTGATCGGCTTTACAAGGATCGATCCTATCGAGGCACTTTACTGGAGCGCTGTGATCAACGGCGTGGTTTCCGTCCCGATCATGGGGCTGATCATGTTCACAGCGGCGAATCCAAACATCATGTGCAGCTTCATCATTGCAGTGCGCCATCGCATCACCCGCTGGACCGCGACGATTGCCATGGGCGCTGCCACGCTCGCCATGTTGGGGTTCATGCTCGCTCCTTGAGTGCGTGAGCAGTGCGGGCGCGCGAACCACATTGGATTTATGTTTCATACTTAATTCGCCCTTCCAATGTCCGCCCTTAATGGAATCCGTTCTGGAGCGCCAGGCCCGCATCTCCGTTGAGGAAGAGGACGCT
Source organism: Paraburkholderia sp. RL17-347-BIC-D (assembly GCF_046027915.1). NCBI lineage: Bacteria > Pseudomonadati > Pseudomonadota > Betaproteobacteria > Burkholderiales > Burkholderiaceae > Paraburkholderia > Paraburkholderia sp. RL17-347-BIC-D. Next base: position 25,462 of record NZ_JARESS010000056.1, on the reverse strand, counting down.
CGACCCGCGCCCACGTCGGAAACAGTCGACCACGGAAGAAATGATGAACTGCGAACGATCGAGAAATCGACAGTCCTTGGCGGATCAGGGCGAACGGGGCAACCGCGGCATTGCCTTAGCTGTGTTCGCAGATCAAAGGCTTCAGCTGCGTTTCCCTTCGCCTCCTGTCCGTTTTCCTGAAGGTCTGTGATCCGTTGCTTCCTGTCGGGAAGCGTTCGACCTCAAGCCACCCTCAGATGGATAACGGCCTATCGTCCAGCAGACGGGGGGCCTTCCAACGGCGAGCACGTGCGCATAGTTCGCGGCCGCCGACTGACCCGTGTCTGATCGGCTCCTGAACTGTTCGTCAATCGCCTCACGATTGGAGCCCAGACGCGTTCCTGAACACACTGGCGAGTCAATCGGGCTTCTTCAGTCCGCTCGGATTCTCAGGTCCACCGCGCGTCACCCCTTGATCGGTCGGCGCGCTCGCCCCGCGGTTATCAGGCGCTGTCTCGCGTCGTCCGGAGGCCGCCGACCCAGAATGGGGCGCGCGGATTGCTCCAGGCACGCGCGATCGATCGTCGCTCTGAGGCGCCTCCGCGACGCTAGCGCCTCGCATCCCCGCCCCCGAGCGGGCCGCCCCTCCACCACTCGCTCCCGCCTCGCGGGCCGCGCCTGTATTCTGCGCAGATCCAGTCGCCGCAAAGATCGACATCAGCGCTGCAGCTGCGAAGCTTTTAAAGAGGACTTCCATTTTCGTCTCCATCGCCAGGTGCACGCATCCGTCGGTGCGCGCGCGTTAACTCGACAAATCGCTGCTGACACGCCGAAGGCTTCTTCCGGGAAGGCGGACGGGCTCCGCCGAATCCTCACCGCTCTGATTTGATGATCGCCGCGACTGGGCCAAACGGCAGGCATCATGAGCAGAGCGAACGCCACCCCGTGTCTTACGCCCGTCGAGGGCTCGACGAAATCTGAAGTGCGGTACGCGGCCCCTGGGACGTCACAAAGACACTCACTTGAGCACGTCTTCACCGGAAGGTCGCCTCCATTTGGAAGTTGCACCCTGAGGCGGCCTGCACGAGGCAGGCCATGCTACGCGCTTTGCAGAGGGGTGCTTTCATGTTAGATCCGCTGAACGACGGGACCAGCATTTTTGTTACTTCCGACGAAATTCCGGTTGAAAGCTGACTTTGGAGAGCGCCGGCCTTGCCACTGCGTGCGTCAGAGAGTTGCGAGCTGGGCCCAACTTTTGCGCAGCATCTGGCACGCCGTCCCGCTGCCGAGCCAGCGCTTCACATAGAGGCGTGGTTCTCGACTTGCATGCCGGCGCATTTTCCCGTGCGGCCTGAATCGCACTCACTTGAGGAGCAGACAATGGAAACGACGAAAGCAGAAGGAACGCTACGGGAGGTTGCTGGCGACGTTCAGCAAGCCGCCGGGGACCTGCTGGGCAGTGCCGGCGCACAGGTTAGCGGAACAGCGAAAGAGTTGAGTGGCAAGGCTCAGCAACTCTATGCCGATTTTGTGGATGTCGTACGCGAGTCCACGGTGGAGCGGCCGTTCGCGGCGCTGGCAATTGCCGCCGGCGTGGGCTTCATTCTTGGAGCGTTGCGCGCAGCGAATCGCTCAAGGCCCGATAACGGCCGAAGCGACTCGAGCGATCGGGAGTGAGGCTACACGCGTCTTGCCTTCGACGCGGCCTGAAAGGTGTAGACGGCAAACACCTGGCGCGGGCCGCGCCGGCGTTTCCGCAACAAGCCAGTCCCGAGGAGTCCCGCAATGTCCATGCGTTCGAAAGTCACGAAGTGGCGAAACGTCGGCAGATTCTGCGTCGAGCGAGCCACCGACTATGGTGAGCTCCTCGGCGTCGAACTTGTGGAGACCAGGAAATCTCTGGTCCGCGAGTTGAGCGCACTTGTTGCCCTGGCCGTCGCTGGCCTGTTCACACTTTCGTTTGTGTGCATTGCGATCATCGCGACGGCGTGGCGGACGCCTTACTTCCTGCCGGTGGTCTGGGGCGTTGCCGCGATGTGGCTGGTTGTTTCCGTTGTCTCTCTGCTCTTCGTCCGCGCCCAGAAACCTGGACGTTCGCTTCATCTTCTCCAGGGGGAGCTCCGGAGCGATCTCGACACGTTGAAGGAGGCGCTAAAATGAGCCGCGTACCGACCAATAGTGAAGCCGAGACCGCGATCCTGCTGCGCATGGCGGAATCACGCACAGCGCTGCTAGCGGCGAATAGCACTCCATCATCGGTCCCGGCCGTACACGGACAGACGCGGCCTCCTGCGGTCGGCCTGATCGCTTCGCTCGCCGACGCACCGCGCGTCACGCTGCTACTGGCGTTGTGCGTTGGCGCGACCGTCCTCGGACCTCGCCGGACTATTGGAATTGTCAGCCGTTCGGGGATCACCGCATGGCTAGGTGGCACCGTCCGGAAAGTCATTCTCAGATCTGTGTGAGTTGCACATGCAAGGGACCGCGCGGGGACCCCGTACACTGCAGCAGCAATTCCGCAAGGTTTCGGACCAATCGGAGCCACGAGCATGCGCTTCCCCACGCCGAGCGATCGGCGCGTGCGCTCAAGACATTCGAATACGGCCTCCGGATCGCTTGCCGAGCAGTACTCGATCTCGAGGCGCGCCGTCTGCAGGGTCTGCAAATGCGGAACGATTGAATCCAGATCCCATCCCGGCCGATACGCTAGAACACCGAAGACTATCTTGACTTCCTTGTCTGCGATCATCCGGTGCTCTTCAAGCGCACGCTCCAGCCTCTCCGATTCGAATCCGAGAATAAACACCCCCGCCTCAAGATCATCACTGCACGAGATCGACTACGGAGCGAGGAATCGGCTGATATCCAAGCGTGGTTTCGGACAGCGCGAACTGGTCCCCTCCCGGTTGTCGTCGCGTGTAATTTTCCGGCTCCATGGAGACTATATCGATCTGCTTGCAATCGAGCTCAACTAGCCCACTCACGAGCGTAAACAGCACTATGCCAGGCAGTGACAGATTTGCTTCGCTCTACGCCTACCGCGAATGGCACACGAAAACGAGATCGTATGAATCGAACGTATCGGGCTCGATGCCGGCCGATTCGCTGGCTTGCGCAATCGCCCTGTCAAGGGAGCCAGTACCGAGCGACTCCACGAGGAGTAGCCCAGCGAACTCACCTTCCGAACTTCGACGCATAGACTTTTCCTGCGTGGCGATGGCTGTCGCATCGTTTTTGACGGACATGAGCTGCGCGCTCACAACCCAATCGACTTTCGCTAGCGCTTTCACCAGTTCCAGCCCTTCGTGCGCGGCCAGACGATCCGGCAGAGCATCCTCGAAGCGTGCGATCGAAATGTGGCCGCCGTGTCCGGCCGGGTTGCCGCCCCGCGCGACAATAGAGCCGCCGCCGCGACGAAACTGTTCCAGCGTCGGCATGATCCGTTGCGTCCACGGTGTCGGATTGTTCAATCGTTCCAGGTAGCCAGGGCTCGACATTACGTCCGCATTGTCGAGCTCATAAAGCATCATGTATTCCGAGGGCCGGCTGTTGCGTCGTTTGAATACGCGCCCGGATCGAAAGCCAGGTACGCTCACACGTTCGAAGATGTGCTCCCGGGTCAGCCAGTGCATGTAGTCCGTTTCAGATTCGGCTGCGATCGTGCTCCAGATCGCGAGCAAGCCGGTTTCGTCTTTGATCATTTGCTTTTCTCCGTCTGCTTTTCAGTGCGCCGAGGCTATGCCCTCCGCCCCGCAGGGCGAATGCACTCCCCGAAGGATCAGTAAGTCGCCTGCCCGGAGACAGACTCACGTTCGCCAGCAATTTCGGCTGCTGAGTCGAGGCGGTTCATGTCGATACCGGCGGTCTCGGGTCCGATGGCGATCATGCAGAACGACAGGATATTGAGTGCTCCAACCAGTGCGATCAGCGCCCACGGAGAGCCATTGCCCAGGTGCAGCAACCACGCGGCGACCACCGGAATTGGGCCGCCCGCGAACAGGCTCGCACCGGTGAAGGCGAGCGCCGAACCGGAATACCGGACATTGGTCGGGAACACCTCGGCGAAAGCAACAGGCTGAATTCCGGTCTGGACCTGCGTGAATGCCATGAAAAGACCCATTGCTATCGCCATCGGTACGAAGCTCCGTGTGGCGAGCACCTGAAAATAGAACAGCATGATCACGAACGTCGCGGCTGACGCAAGCAGCAACGCGCGCTTGCGACCAATCCGGTCACTCAGCAAGCCGCCACCAATCGAACCCGCGATAGCACATGCATTGGCGATCATCAACAACATGAAACCGGTCTGCTTCGGCACGCCGAGCGTGTTCGTCAGGTAGCTCAAAGTGAACACGACGGCGAGGTAAAAAAGTGCGGTCGGCCCACAGAAGAACAGCATCATGCGAATGATTGTCTTGTAATGCAGACGGAATGCATCCCGTAACGGGCTTCCGACCTTGGCGACGGCGGACTGCTGCAGCTTGACGAACGCCGGTGTCTCGGCAACGCGCAGCCGGATGTAAATGCCGACCAGCACCAGGACAAAGCTCAGCACGAAAGGAATGCGCCAGCCGTAGCTTATGAAAGCACCCGCACTCATCGTCGATGAGAGCAGCAGAAGCGCCGCGTTGGCGACTATCTGGCTCAGCGGGGCGCACATGCCTATCAGGCCCGAGTATTTGCCTCGCCGGTCTGCTGGTGCATGTTCAAGCGCCATGAGCTGACCGCCAGTTGATTCGCCGCCCAGCGCGAAGCCTTGGATGATGCGGAGAATCACAAGCAACAGAGGGGCATAGACACCAATCTGCGCATACGTCGGCAGAAGCCCCATCAGCACCGAAGTAATCCCCATTACGGATACCGTACCGAGCATCAGGTTACGACGCCCAACCTTGTCGCCAAAGTATCCGCAGATGATCGCACCGAGTGGGCGCGCGGCCAATCCGACACTGAAAGTTGCCAGCGACGCGAGCATGGCGGAATTCGAATCCATCGCAGGAAAGAACAGTTTGGGCAGCACGGTGGCTGCGACTGATCCATAGAGCGTGAAATCGAACCATTCAAGCGCCGTACCGAGCGTAGCGGCGCTCACCGCCCGGTTGGCCATGGAATGCGAGGTACTCTCATCCGTAACGTGGGTCATGCGTGTCTCCTGCTGTTTAAAAGAGGCTGCCTTGCCTTTTTGTCAATCCGACATCATTGCTTCGTAATACTAATTATTAATTCAAAGTGAAGGCGAATTTCAATTCGCCTTCTACCATGTCAAGTCGTGAATGAACTACGCCCTCGCAGTAGACGACCCGGCCTAACGCTCAGCACCTGCCGCGCGGCAGGCGCCTCGCAGCGCCTGCTTAAGCATGGGCGACACGCCGCTTGCATCGGACAATTCCGTAGCGGTCGACATGAGCGCCGGAACGAGTTCTTTCATTCGCTCTTCTGTCAGGCGCGACATCGGCCCCGCGATGATCAAGATTGCGTGCACTTCCCCCCCAGCCGTACGCACAGGCGTTGCCATAGAACTCATGGCTGGCAGAAACATGTCTTGCGTAGTCGCGTAACCATTCTTGCGCGCACGCTCAATCATTGGCAGCAGAGCTTTGAATGTTGTCGGTGCACGCGGACCAAAGTCAGATGGCATGCCAAAGCCCTGTTTCGAAACAAGCCTTAACGCATCTTCTTCGCTCTTGCCAGCTAACCAGATCATGCCCGCAGCGCTGCATGAAAGGGTCACCGCGCGGCCCATCTCGGGGTCATAGCGAATGCCTTGCCGTGCACCTTGCGCTTTGGCAACGTAAATCAGTTGCTCTCCATCGACGATCGCCAGCCGGATCAATTCACCCGATGTCGTGGCAAGCCGCTCCAAAATGGGCTGCGCGACGTCCACCACACCGCCGGCGCTAAGAAACCGTAGACCCAGCGAGGGCATTTTCATGGTGAGGGAAAATTCGCCGCGCCGTTCGTCTTTTCGCACATAACCTTGCTCCACGAGATCGGCGAGCAGCCGATGAGTCGCGCTAACCGGCAGGTCGAGCGTGCTGGAAAGTTCTGAAAGCGTTTTGCCCTCTGGCGCATTGGCGAGCTCTTCCAGTACACGGAGGATGCGTTCGGCTACGGCGCTCATTGCTTGTCACCTGAATCCACGGATTCGCTACGGTGCGTCCCAATGACGCTCCCATTCGACACAGGCGCCATCATAGTGGAAAGTCTTTCCAAAAAGCAAATGCTTTTCAAAATTACGTCGTGTGGCTCCCTTCTTGTCTGCTGATTGGCGCGCTGACCGTTTCGGGGTCTGGATGCCAATGCGAACGTCCGATCTCAATTCGAGTTCGGTCAAACGAAGTGTGTTCGCGCCAGGTATGAATCTGCTTATAGATCATCGGCGGACGACCACGGGTGCTCAGGGGTGCTGCGCTGAACGAAGCGCGTTCACCAGCCAGTTCGTTAGCGCGAATCGCGCAGACCGCGTTGCTCCTTCCGGGCGGACAACGCGCTTCCGGTATTAGCCGGCCCTTATCAGCCTTTCCTTCCTGCAGACGTTCGCGGCTTGCGGAAGGTCTCCAGCACAGCCACCGCCTCAAACGGCCTCGTTGCCGTAAGCGAACTTTTCATGAGGGCTTCGATACGCTGTGCAGTATCCGTCGACGGCGCGGGTGTGTAGACCATGATGCGCATTCCTGGCGCATCGGGCACTTCGAGCGAAAGTGCGTCCAGTTCAAGCACTCCCGCGACCGGATGCTCAATCACCTTGCGCCAGTCGCTGCGCTTGAGCACTTCATGCTCGGCCCACCAACGACAAAAGTCCGCATCGGTATCCGTCAATTCTTCGACCAGATCGCGAAGGAACACTTCCCCCGAAGGGCGAAGGATGTAGTCGCCCCGAAACTGCGCCAGCACGCACTTCGCGTACGCATCCCACCCCCGGAACAATGAGCGCGCGCCTTCGTGCTGAAACGTGAACCAGAGCAGATTGCAGCGGCCGGCCGGCATCTTGCGAAAGTCGGTGAATACCTTGACCGCCGCCTCGTTCCACGTCACGTAGTTCCAGTTTCCGTCGACGACATACGCCGGCATGTTGCCCAGCTGATCGAGCATCCGACGAATAGTGTCGGTCACGTTTTGCGCGATCGGGTAAGGGCCCGGTGGCGTGTAGTGATTGGCGAGTTCGAACAGATGGGTGCGCTCGTGCTGGGAAAGATTCAACGCGTTCGCAAGGCTTTCGATAGTTTTGAAAGAAACGTTGACCTCGCGGCCCTGCTCGAGCCACGCGTACCAGGTCACGCTAATCCCCGCCCGTTCGGCGACTTCTTCGCGCCGCAGTCCTGGCGTCTTCCTGCGGTTGCCTGCCGGGAAGTCGATGTCTTCCGGGCGAAGGCGGGCTCGCCGCGTCCGTAAAAAATCAGCCAGTTCATTCAACCGCTGCTGCTTTTCCATCGCGCCCCTCCTGTCACTTCCCTGTTACTGCCATTACTAGTAATGGCAATTGCTAGATGCCCCAGTGTATCCGTGCCAAAGTTCAGTCGTCGGCTGGACGTCCGTTGATCCGAATCCGCAGCGCCTGATTATAGATCGCGCTCCGAAGGAAGGTGTCGGTCCGACAACAACCAGAATACTCATGGAGACATACATGCGCCGCTTGATCGTCTTACGTGCGAGTGTTTTCACCGTAGCAGCAGCACTTCTTCTTCCCTTGAATAGTGCCCATGCAGACTACAGCGGTGCACCCAGAACGTTCCTGTTCAACCCCGCTGTGCAGATTCCCTTTTCCGACACCGCGAAGTTCAAAAAGAAGGCACCGTATGTCATCGGTTTTGCGAACGCCGGGCTTGGAGACAGTTGGCGTGTCGTGATGCAGCAGTCGTTGATGAAGGCCGCATCGGAGCATGCGGACGTCATCAAACAGCTGATCATCACGAACGGCAACATGGACGACGCGAAGCAGGCTGCCGACATCCAGGATCTGGTTTCCCGAGGCGTCGATCTGCTGATCGTGAGTGCGAATACACAGAAAGCACTCGACCCTGTTGTCACGCGTGCCATGAAGCAAGGCATTCCTGTCGTGATGGTCGATCGCCGCATTTCATCGGACAACTTCGTGTCGTTCGTGACGGGTTCCGATGCCATGATGGGCCGTGTGTGGGCGCAATGGATCGTCGAGAAGCTGCACGGCAAAGGTAACGTGATCATGCTCGCGGGCCAGGCAGGCTCCAGCGTCAGCGCGGATCGCGAAGCCGCAGCGCATCAGGTCTTCTCGCAGTATCCGGGCATCAAGGTGCTGGATACTGTCTATTCGGACTGGAGCCCGGTGAAAGCCAAGCAACAGATGCAGGCAATGATCGCCAAATACGGGCATACGATTAACGCGGTGTGGTGCGCGCACGGTTTGCCGGTTGCGGGTTCGATCGATGCATTCGTTGCGGCTGGCTTCAAGGCGGGCGAGATTCCGCCGCACACCACGGCAGACCTCAACGGCCCACTGCAACTCGCGCTCAAATACAGGATTCCGATGCTCGAAATCGGCTACCCGCCGGCCATGGGCCGTACCGCACTCGACGTTGCATTGAAGGTCCTGGATGGCCAGCCTCTGCCGAAAATTTACGAGATCAGTCCACAGATCGCACTGACGCGTGGCGATGAAACGGCCTCGGTCCCGCATCCGGATCAGTACATCGACCAGATCGTCGATGCGAAGGGACCGCCGGACGAAATAATCGACGGCGGCATGGGGCCGGGCTACAACCCGTCGACGTTCAAGGTCAAGCTGCCGGGGGAAAAATGAGCGATCCCTCGCCGAAGGTTGCAGGCGACGCGGCTCCACGGTCTCCTGACAGGATCGAGGTCGTCAGCGTGACGAAACAGTTCCCCGGCGTGAAGAGTCTCGACGCCGTGACGTTCGGCGTGCGCGGCGGAGAAATCCACGCGCTGGTTGGTGAAAACGGCGCGGGCAAGTCGACGCTGATGAAAGTGATGGCTGGCGCGTATACGCCTGACGAAGGCGAGATCCGTTTCGAAGGCGAGCCGGTGCAGTGGAAATCGGCAGCGGACGCCAAGGCGCGCGGCATTCACGTCATCTATCAGGAACTCGTGTTGTTTCCGCAATCGACGGTGGCCGAAAACATTTTTGCCGGGGCCGAGCCGCGCACATCGCTTGGCACAATCGATCATCGACGCATGAACCGTCAGGCGCAAACCTTGCTCAATGAACTCGGCGTGCGCCTGGATCCTCGCGACCGGTTGAGGAATCTCTCGGTCGCGGATCAGCAAATGGTTGAAATCGCGAAGGCCATGGCAGGTGAAACGCGCGTACTCGTACTGGACGAACCGACTGCCGTGATCGCGGGTAAGGAAGTGCAGTTACTGTTCGAGCGGCTGCGCGTGCTGCGCGCGAGAGGCGTTGCGATCATTTACATCTCGCACCGCCTGGAAGAAATTTTCGCGCTCTGCGATCGCGTCACGGTGATGAAAGACGGCCGCAAGATCGCGACGCAGGACGTGAGCGCGACGACCCGCGACGCTCTGGTCAGGATGATGGTGGGCCGCGAGATGAAGGAGATCTATCCGCCTAAAGTGGCGCTCGCGCATGACGCGCCCATATTGCTTGCAGTCGATAGCTTGCAGGTCCAAGACCGCGTGTTCGACGCGTCGCTCACCGTGCGTGCGGGTGAAATTGTCGGCCTTGCCGGGATGGTTGGCTCCGGGCGCACCGAACTCGCGTCGGGCATTTTTGGCGCAATGCGCATTGTGCGCGGCACCGTCGACGTGCGCGGCACCCGGCGCACACGCATGACACCGGGCGCAGCGATTCGCCTGGGTCTCGGCTTCGTCACCGAGGATCGAAAATCGCAAGGCTTGCTGATGTACCTGAATGTCGCCCAGAACGTCACGGCGACAACGCTCGACAGGATCTCACGTTTCGGTCTGTTGCGCTCGCGTGCCGAGCGCGAGGCCGGCGCGGCTTCTATCCGGGAATACGGCATTGCCGGCGCACGTCCTGCGGGCAGCGTCGCAACACTCTCAGGCGGCAATCAGCAGAAGGTGCTGATCAGTCGATGGGTTCGTGTGAGCAAGAGCGTGCTGATTCTCGACGAGCCGACGCGTGGTGTCGATGTGGGCGCGAAAGCCGAGATCTATCGTGTAATGCGACAACTGACGCAGCGAGGCCTCGGAATCCTGATGATCAGTTCGGAATTGCAGGAGGTGATCGGCATGTCTGACCGCGTGTTCGTGATGCGCGAAGGCCGGATCAACGGCGAGGTGACGGGCGGCCAGATGACCGAGCACGACATCATGCGGCTTGCCACCGTTTCACAGCCGCAAGCCCAAGGAGCCTAGCATGCTTTCGTCAACCAATAGCGGCACAAGCCTGCTGAAACATCATGTGATGCCGAACGGTGCAGCGTATGTCGTAGCCGGCCTGCTGCTGGTTCTGCTGCTGGCCGGCGCTTATGTGAGCGACCGGTTCGCGACGGTGTCGAACCTGCTGAATGTGCATCAACAGGCGACGGGGCTTGCACTGGTGGCGCTTGGCCAGACCCTTGCGATTCTCACAGGCGGTATCGACCTGTCCGTGGGCTCGCTGATCAGCGTGACGGCGACGCTTACGTCCGGTCTCTCCGACAACCCGTACGGCGGCTGGATCACGGCCATCGTGCTGGTTCTTGCCTTGTCGCTCGTTGTTGGCCTCGTGAACGGATTCCTCGTTCTCTGGCTACGCGTGCATCCGCTAATCGTTACACTCGGCATGGGAGCAGTACTGCAGGGCGCTATTCTCTACTACTCGAGCGGCCCCGCAGGCAATGTGCCTGACGGATTTGATTCGCTCGCGTATGGCCGTTATGCCGGCGTGCCCGTCGCCGCGACGATCGTCGTGCTGCTGTACTTCGCCGTCTCGTACTTCATGCGCCACTTCAGGCTGGGCCACTACGTGTATATGGTCGGCGACGACGAATACGCGGCAACGCTGTCGGGCCTTCCGCGAGCGCGCGTGATCCTGTTCGTCTATGTGTTCTCCGCACTCTGCGCAGGCTTGACGGGTATCTATCTCGCTGCGCAATTCGGCTCGGGCCAGCCGTACCTCGGCGCGAACTACACGCTCGCTTCGATCACGCCGGTGGTGGTGGGCGGCACGGTTCTCAGCGGCGGACGCGGCGGCGTGATCGGCACATTGATCGGCGTTTATCTGCTCAGCCTGCTGAACAACCTGATCAACTTTGCGGGCATTCCTTCACACTATCAGTTGATCGTCCAGGGCGCAGCAATCATTGTCGCGGTATCCGTCAATCTGCAACGCAAACGGGTGGCAGCATGAATTCGATCGCTTCCCGACGCCGCCCGTCTTTCGTCCGGTTCCTGTCGATCGATATTGCGCGACGCTACGGCATTTTCCTGTTCTTCATCCTGCTTGTTGTCGTTTCAGGTGCACTGTCGCCGACTTTCCTGCGCAGTGACAACGTCGTCAACATGCTGGTGCAGTTCGCGCCACTCGGCATTGTCGTGATCGGCCAGGTGTTCGTGATTCTGGTGGGTGGACTCGATCTGTCAGTTGCTTCCGTCATGGCGACTGCCGCCGTGATCGCGACCGCATTCGACGGAACCGATGCATCGACACCCGCGATATTCGGCGCGACGTTTGTCATGTGCGTATGCGCTGGACTGTTGAACGGCCTGCTCGTCACGAAGCGGCAGGTGTCGCCCTTTCTCGCTACCTTTGCGACCGCGATCGTGTTGCAGGGCATGCGCTTCGCCTATACGCAGGGCGCGCCGTCGGGTAATGTGCCGCCGCTCTTTCATGAAATGGGGACAGGTGCGATAGGCGGCATGCCCGTCAGCGTATTGATGCTGGTCGCGTGTGCCGTTGTGTTCGGCGTGCTCTTGCATCTGTCGACGTTCGGAAGACGCGTCTATATGGTCGGCGGCAATCCGGAAGCGGCGCGGCTCGTGGGTGTCAGTCCGGACGCTGTGCGCATCGTTTGCTACGTCATCAGCGCATTGCTCGCAGGGCTTGCCGGACTTGCGCTGTCGGGTTACGTCGGCATCGTCGACAACTGGGTCGGACGCGGCTTCGAACTCGATTCGATCGTGGCAGCCGTGATGGGCGGCCTCGCGCTCTCGGGTGGACGCGGCTCCTTGCCCGGTGGCCTGGCCGGCGCGGCGATCCTCGTCATCGTCTTCAACATCGTCCTGCTGGTTGGCATGCCCGTGCAGGCACAGATCATCGTCAAGGGCGTAATCATCATCGGTGCGTCGGCGTGTTATGTCGTCCGGCGGCGGCGTTAGCGCAGTGGCTTCATATCACACCGCATACAGCGCTTTCGACGCAACCAGGAACATCGGAGAACGACGCCCGTGTAGGGACGTCAACGCAAACAGGAGCAGACACATGAGAGCAGTCCGTTTTCACTGCGCACACGACATCCGCGTCGAGAACGTGCCCGACCCGAGCGGGATGGGCGCGAACCAGATGATCGTCAAGCCCATGTGGTGCGGCATATGCGGTACCGACCTGCACGAGTATCAGGCCGGTCCGATTGTCGTGCCCACCGAACCGCATGCACTCACGGGCGCGAAGGCGCCGCAGGTGCTCGGACATGAATTCAGCGCTGAAGTGATCGAAGTCGGCAAAGACGTGAAGAACGTCCAACCCGGCGACCGTATCTCGGTGATGCCGCTGGCGTCGTGTGGTCAGTGCTACTACTGCGCACGTGGCTTGCGTCACCTGTGCACGAAGATGGGTTGCGTGGGCCTGAGCTGGGACGGCGGCGGTATGGCCGAATACACGGTGCTGAACGACTATCACGCGAACAAACTGCCCGACACGGTCAGCGACAAGCAAGGCGCGCTGATCGAGCCGGCTGCGGTCGCACTTTATGCCGTCGATCGCGGCGGCGTGACGGTGGGGTCGACTGTTCTCATTACCGGCGCGGGGCCTATCGGCGTACTCGCCGCGTTGGCCTGCCACGCAGCCGGCGCTTCGAAAATCTTCGTCAGCGATCCTAACCCGGCACGCGCTGCAAAGATGGCTGGCTTCGGCGTCGCGACCGATATCTTCGATCCCTCCGACGGTGAGCTGCCACAAAAGATCCGCGACCTGACTGAAGGCGTCGGCGTGGACGTCGCGATCGAATGCGCGGGCAACCAGCATGCGCTCAATGCCTGTGTCGACGCCGTGCGTTCGGCCGGCGCCGTCGTACAGGCGGGACTGCACGTGGGTACGGCGAGCGTCGATCCGATGAAGTGGTCGCTCAAGGATATTCGCATCGAAGGAACATGGTGTTATCCGGTCACGATCTGGCCGCGCATCATCGGCATGATCGCGAACGGCAAGTTCCCGGTCGAAAAGCTGATTCACGATCTGATTGACGCGGACGATGTGGTTGCAAAGGGCTTTGACGTACTGAGCGACAAAGGCAGCGACAAGATGAAGATCCTTATCAATCCGCAATCGCGCTAAGGCGCCGATGTGATAACGCAGCTGGAGAATGGCATGACTGGAACAGGCACGCAGAACAGAACCACGATTGGCTGGATCGGCCTTGGCAAGATGGGCTCGCCCATTGTCGGCAATCTGCTCAAGGCGGGCTTCGACGTCGTGGTGTACGACGTCGACTCGCGCCGTGCGGAAGAGCTCGCGCAACGGGGCGCGCGGCTCTCGAAAGACATCGCTGGCGTCGCGGCATCAGCGCAACTGATCTTCTCGATCATTCCCGACGACTCAGTTTTGCAAAAGGTCGCGCTCGGCCCGCAAGGGGTGATTGCACATGCACGAGATGACGCGGTGTACATCGACATGAGCACCGTGTCGCCAACCGTTTCGGAGACCGTGCGGGATGCGGCGCGCGCACGCGCGATCGATTTCATCGCTGCGCCCGTTTCGGGCAGCACCGTACTCGCTGAGAAGGCGCAACTGACGGTTTTTGCATCGGGTCCGAAGCCCGCATTTGAGCACGCGCTGCCAGTTTTCCAGGCGCTTTCGGCACGCCAGTACTACGTCGGCGCGGACCAGCAGGCGCGCTATCTGAAGCTCGCGATCAATCATCTGGTTGGGTCGACGGCTGTGCTGCTTGCGGAAGCGTTGACGCTCGGCAGAAAAGGCGGTCTCGACTGGACGGAGATGCTGACCGTGATCGGTGACAGCGTCGCTGCGTCGCCATTGATCAAATACAAGCTTGAGCCATTGAAGCAACGCGACTTCTCACCCGCGTTTTCCTCCACGCAAATGCTGAAGGACATGACGCTCGTGGTCGACGCCGGTGATGCGGCCGGTGTGCCGATGGCCGCCGCGTCGCTCGTACGTGAGCAGTTCGCGCAATACGTGAACGGCGATGGCGCGGAACTCGATTTCTTTTCGATCGTGCGGGCGGTCGAATCGGCAGCAGGTATTGCTGGTTGAACGTCTACGCCGATCATTTACTTACTCTCAGGAGCTGCAATGCATTTCACAGTCTATTGCCTCGATCACGACAATATGGTCGAACGCCGCCTCGCTCATTACGATGCACACAAAGCCTATCTGGCAACGGCGCCGATCAGGATGGTCATGTCCGGTCCGTTGCTGGCCGGCGACCAGGAAACCATGATTGGCAGTTTCTTCCTGTACGAAGCCGACGATATCGCCGACGTGATGCGCTTTAACAGCAACGACCCCTTCAACGAAGCCGGCATCTGGCGCACCGTCGATATCCGACCTTTCCTCAAGCGGGTAGATAATCGCTAGACCAACCGGAGAGGGACATCACGGCCATGCGCAATCTCGACGAAAATACCATCACCGAAGCAGTGCTGGCACGGCATGAGCATGCGGCCGACGAACGCCTGAAAACCATTGTGACGAGCCTCGTTCAGCATCTGCATGCGTTTGCGCGCGAAGTGAACCTGACGGAAAGCGAATGGGAGCAAGGCATCCGCTTTTTGACTGAGGTCGGCCACATCACCGACGACAACCGCCAGGAATTCATTCTGCTGTCGGACACCCTCGGGTTGTCGATGCTCGTTACGGCAATGGCCAACCGCAAGCCCGCAGGCTGCACAGAAGCGACGGTGTTCGGGCCGTTTTTCGTCGAGGGTGCGCCCGTCTATCAGAACGGCGACGATGTAGCGAACGGCGCGCGCGGCGAACCGTGCTTCGTATCCGGCTCGGCCAAGGGACCCGATGGCGAACCCGTAGCCGGCGCCCGTATCGAAGTGTGGCAGGCCGATTCGGACGGCTTCTATGACGTGCAGCTGGCAGGCGGAGAGGCGCATCGGGCGAGAGGCATGTTGCATAGTCTCGCGGACGGGCGTTACCACTTTCGCTCGATCGTGGCCGAGCCATACCCGATTCCGCACGACGGCCCTGTCGGCAGGATGTTGGAGGCACTTGGGCGTCATCCCTGGAGGCCGGCGCATCTGCATTTCATGATTACCGCACCGGGATACGAGCGTCTCGTCACGCATGTTTTCCGCGAGGGCGACAGGTATCTCGATTCGGATGCCGTATTCGGCGTGCGCTCGTCGCTTGTCGCGCAATGGATACGACATGCCGACGGCCAGGCGCCGGATGGAACGCGAATGAGCGTTCCGTTCAGCACGCTTGAATTCGATTTCGTCCTGAGCCGCTCAACATGACACCCTTTACTTACACCAGCCGGCCCGGCCGGATCGTTTTCGGCTCGGGATCGCTCGAAAGGCTCGGCGAGGAACTCGACGAACTGGGCATCCGGCGAGCACTCGTGCTGTCGACGCCGGAACAGCGCTTCCTTGCCGACCGCGTTCGCAAGTTGGGCAGCGAGCGTTGTGTGGACGTGTTCGACGGTGCCGTCATGCATGTTCCAGTCGAAGTCGCGCAAGCAGGTGTCGACGCAGCGCGTGCAGTCGAAGCGGATGGATTGATTGCTGCGGGTGGAGGCTCCACGCTCGGACTCGCCAAGGCGATCGCACTCGAAACGTCGCTGCCCATCGTCGCCATCCCGACCACTTACGCGGGGTCCGAAGTCACGCCGATCTATGGCATGACCTCGGGCAATGAAAAGAAAACCGGCAAGAGCTATCGCGTACTGCCGCGCACCGTGATTTACGACGCGAGCCTCACGTTGACATTGCCTGCGGGTCTCTCAGCAACAAGCGGGCTGAACGCCATTGCGCATGCTGCCGAGGGTCTGTACGCGCAGGATGTGAATCCGGTGATGTCGTTATTCGCGGAGGAAGGTATTCGCAATCTGGCGCTCGCGCTGCCGGCGGTGTGCGCGCGCCCCGATGACGTAGCGGCACGCGAAACCGCGCAGTACGGTGCGTGGCTGTGTGGAACCGTGCTGGGCAATGTCGGTATGGCGTTGCATCACAAGCTTTGTCACACACTGGGCGGTACATTCAACCTGCCGCACGCGGAAACACACGCGGTAGTTCTACCGTATGCAATGGCGTTCAATCTGCCGGCAGCGACTCAGGCTGCTGAGCGGCTCTGCCGTGCGTTAGACACCCGTGATCCGGTGACATCTCTGCATGAACTCGGACGGCGGCTTGGAGCGCCCTCGTCGCTAGCGGCGCTCGGTCTGAGCGAAACTGATCTCGATCACGCGGCCGAAGTCGCCATGCGTTCACCGTATTTCAATCCGAGGCCACTGTCCTGCGGCGCGCTTCGCCGCTTGCTGCAAATCGCTTTCGACGGCGCACCGCCGAATCTGCATTCATTCGACGATGTCTAACGAATTTCGCTGGAGACGCGTTCCATCCACGGGGAACGATCGGTCGCAGAACCCTCCCTGTGTCAACAGGCATTCACTTTTTGAATTTCTCACTCATGGAAAATCGGGCACTTATCATTGGGGCAAGCGGCATTGTCGGCAGCAA
Organism: Paraburkholderia sp. RL17-347-BIC-D; assembly: GCF_046027915.1. NCBI lineage: Bacteria > Pseudomonadati > Pseudomonadota > Betaproteobacteria > Burkholderiales > Burkholderiaceae > Paraburkholderia > Paraburkholderia sp. RL17-347-BIC-D. The sequence continues at coordinate 8,662 of NZ_JARESS010000056.1, read as the reverse complement.
TCTGGCCGATCGTCTGCTTTCAGCTGGCTGGAGCGTTTCGGGGCTCTCGCGGGGCCGCACTGCGGTGTCGCCTGCGATCGAATCGATCACCGCCGATCTGACCTCACCTGAATCCGTCAGTCACGCGTTAGCCGGTAGAGCCTTCAGTCACCTGTTCTTCACGGCATGGGCCCGCCAGGCCACGGAGAAGGAGAACATCCGCGTCAACGGCGGCATGGTGCGTCACGTTCTGGACGCGATTGGACCGACGGGCGCCGTGTCGCACGCCGCGCTCGTCACCGGCCTGAAGCACTATCTCGGTCCTTTCGAGGCATACGCGACGGGCGCAGTGCCGATTACACCGTTTCGGGAAGAACAGGGCCGCCAGCCGGTCGACAATTTTTATTACGAACAGGAAGACCGCCTGTTCGAAGCGGCGCAACGATACGGCTTTAGCTGGAGCGTGCATCGTCCGCATACGATCATCGGTTTTGCTGTCGGCAACGCGATGAACATGGGGGTGACGCTCGCCGTCTACGCGACGCTTTGCAAGCAGGAGGGCAAGCCATTCCTGTTTCCCGGTTCCGCCGCCCAGTGGGACAGTCTCACCGACATGACGGATGCCCGGTTGCTCGCGCGACATCTGGAATGGGCCGCGACTTCCGCGAATGCCCGTAACCAGGATTTCAACGTGGTCAACGGCGATGTGTTTCGCTGGAAATGGATGTGGTCGCGCATTGCGGATTACTTCGGCATTGAAGCGATTCCATTCGATGGCGTGGTGCGTCCGCTCGAGAGCCGGATGCAGGACGCGCAACAGCAATGGTCCGGGATTGCGGCGCGGTTCGGTCTGATCGAAGCGGACATCGGCAAGCTGGTGTCGTGGTGGCATACCGATGCCGATCTCGGACGCCCGATGGAAGTGCTCACCGACATGACGAAGAGCCGCAAGGCGGGCTTTCTTGACTATCAGAGCACGCCAGACGCATTCTTTGCGTTGTTTGACCGGCTGAAGGCAGAGCGGATCATTCCTGCATGATGCAACCCGAAACAAGTTCACTCGAGGCGCTCGACACCGACGCCTAGGATTGAACAACAAGGGCGCGGGGCGTATGGCGGCCAACCCTGCGCCTCTACCAAACTGAGCGAAAGCTCGTCATGCGATCTTCGTCAGGGTTCGCCAGCGACCTTGCTTCGCAAGTTTGGGGCTTCGCGTGCTGACAGTTCAGTCGGCGATGACGAACCGCTGTAGGGGGCACTCGGGCGCTCGCCGGTCGCATCGCTTTCATGTGCCCCTGACCCCAGGATTCTCGGCACTCTCATAACGCTTTCGTCCTGCGACCCATAATGGGGATACTCGTGAAGTCGTACATGTCAAAGGCTCCAATTTTATTAGAGTTCGTCAGGTCTCTCAGTCGCTAGCGCGAGCCAGGGTGATATCGGCGCGACACCGTGCCCAGCATGACCGCGACACCTGCGGTCAACACCAGCGAGAACGCCAGACTCATGAGCCCCGCAGTGAACGACCCAGTGATTTCCTTGATGAAACCGACCATCGCGGGACCCACGAAGCCGGCAAAATTCGCGATTGCGTTAATGAACGCGATACCGCCAGCCGCGGCCGCGCCGGACAGGAAAGTCGGCGGGATCGCCCACAACGCGGTTCTTGCTGCATTGACGCCGATCATCGCAATGGTTATGCCGACGAGCGCCACGCTGACCGACCCAGAAAAAGTTGAGACGCCGAAGCCGAGCGCGGCGACGACAGCGGCAGCGATCAGGCTCGCCACGTAATTGCCGCGGCGGTCCATCCAGCGCGCCCAGACCACCATGCATAGTCCCGCGAACAAGTAGGGGATCGTGGAGAGTAGCCCCGTATGAAAGAGACCGAGCCCATCGCGGCGAATGATCTGAGGCAACCACATGCCCACCCCGGTGATACCCACGGATAATCCGAACAGCGCAGCGGTCAGCAGCAGCACACGGGGATCGCGCACGGCGGCGCGAAAGCTGCGCTCATTTCCGGATTTCACCTCAGCCGCCAGCTGCGCGCACAAAGCGCTGCGTTGGCCCTCGCTAAGCCAGCGCGCCTCCTGTGGTGAATCGGAGAGCAGGAACCACGCGCACACACCAAGTAGTGAAGCCGGAAGCCCTTGCGCAATGAATAGCCATTGCCACCCTGAAAGCCCAAGAAACGTGTGAATGCCAAGCAAAGCCCCGGAAAGAGGCCCGCCAATGACAGCTGACAAGGGAATGCCCAACGTGAACCAAGCGAGCACACGCGCCCGGTATGCGCGCGGAAACCATGACGTCAGGTAAAAGGCCACACCCGGAAAGAAGCCCGCTTCCGCCACACCGAGCACGAGTCGCAATCCATAGAACGAATGGGGGCCGACAACAAAAGCGGTCGCTGCAGAGAGCAACCCCCACGTTACCATAATGCGCGACAGCCAGCGGCGCGCGCCGAATCGATGTAGTGCGAGATTGCTCGGCACCTCGCACAGCGCGTAGCTCACGAAAAACAAACCCGCTCCCCAGCCGAACTCGAGCGATGTCAGCCCGAGTTCGCGGTTCATCGTGAGCGCGGCGAAACCGACGTTGGTGCGATCGAGATAGCTGCAGATATAGCCGAGCAACAATACCGGCAGCAAGCGAAACGATGCTTTACGCACCGCCTTGCTACACTGGTCGGCGTCTTCCACCGCTTGCGCTGCGGCGATCGACACGGCCCGCGCCGCATCCTGCGCGAACGCAGTGGATGAATCGGATTTCATACAGTCTCCTGTTTAGGCGTTTCGTTGCTCTTTTATCTGCAATCTAAAAGCGATATAGCCGCGCGGGGTTGTCAACCAGTATCGAATTGCGCGTTGCCGCATCGGGCGCCCAATCCAGCAAGTAATCCAGTTGCCCGGCGTCGTCGGGAATTGCTTTGGCCGCTGGATGAGGCCAGTCGCTGCCCCATACGAGGCGATCGGGGCGATGCTCAACAAGCGCCTTGCCGAATTCGACGACGTTTCCGACACTTGCCTGCGTGTCGAGATAAGTCCCGCTCAGCTTCACCCAGAAGGCGTCACCATCGAGCAGTTCGCGCAACAGGCGAAACGCCGGTTGCACGGTTCCTTCGTTAAAAGGCATGCGTGCCATGTGGTCGAGTACGACATCGCATGGCAAGCCCGCTAGCGTCGGCGCGATATCGGCCAGGCTCAGCCCACTGACGTGAAATTCAGCATGCCAGCCACGTTCGGCGAGAGCGGGCGCGAGCAACGTTGCGTCGGTCAGCGCATTCGCACCGGCGCGGGCCAGGTTGAACCGGAGCCCCACCATGCCGCCTCGATCCAGTTTTTCCAGGCTCGACAGGGTAAGAGAACGGTCAGCTACGCCAATTCCTCTCGCTTCGCCATTCGATGCAGCGATTGCATCGAGCACGCTGGCGTTGTCGACGCCATACGTCGACGGAAGGACGAACACGTTGCGAGTCGTACCTAGCCGTCGCTGCAGCTTGCGATAGTCCGCTAGCGACGCGTCCGGCGGCAGCAATACGGCATCGTCCGCGACCGCGTAGCGATCTGAATACACATGCATGTGGCAGTCGCAGGCAAGTGGCGGCACATTGAGACGTGGCGCACCCGTGCCCGCGGAAAAGGGCACTGGCATGTCGGGCGCCGCATTGACGGCCGGGACGCGCGAGGTCAAACCGGGCAACCCTTCTTGCGCAGCAGCGCGTTGAAGCGCTCCGGATCGGCGGTGCCGGCCCGGTTGGTCGCGCGAATACCGGCTTCCTTGTCGGCATGCGCGAGCACCAGTGGCAACAGCGCGTCGAGTTGATCGACCGGCACGGCAATCACGCCGTCCGCGTCGCCCAGCACCAGATCGCCGGGATTCACCACCATGCCGGCGCACGCGATCGTCACATTCACCTCCCCCGGCCCTTCCTTGCTCGGCCCGCGAAACGTATGGCCGCGAGCGTAGACCGGAATCTCGCCCTCGGCCCATTCGGCGAGATCGCGAACCGCGCCGTCGATCACGAAACCGCCGATCTTCCTGGTCAGCGCCGACGTCCGCATCAATCCGCCGATCAACGCCTGGGTCAGATCGCCAGCGCCGTCGACGACGATGACATCGCCTGGTTGCGCGAGCTCGATTGCCTTGTGAATCATCATATTGTCACCAGGACGCACGCGCACCGTGATCGCCGGGCCGCACATCGTCAGCGACAGAGAGTTGTGGTACGCGACCAGCCCCGTAGCGCCCACGCTGCGGCCCATGCAGTCGCCTGCATGCGCGACCGGCACCGTGCGGAACGCGTCGACCTGCGCAGCAGTGGGCACGGAAGTGCGTTGGCCGACGAAAAATCCTGCGGGCCAGCCGGCCCGATTCTGAATGACGCTCATGCGATAACCTTTCTGTCAGAGAGAAGAATCTGCGGATTGACGCAGCTTGCCGTATCGACTTCATCGCCACGCAGATAACGCACGCTGGTAGCCACCGCCGAAGTCGCGACGGCGTCGAGTGCATCCGGCGTCGAACCGCCGACATGTGGCGTTAGGACAATATTGGGAAGCGCGAGGAGCGGATCTTCCCGTCCGAGCGGTTCATGCGCGAAGGTGTCGAGTCCGGCCGCCGCCAGCTTCCCGCTTTGCAACGCCGCCACCAGCGCAGCCTCGTCGATCAGTTCACCACGTGCCGTGTTGATCACAATTGCGCGATCCGGCAGCGCGGCAATGGCATGCGCATCGATCATCCCGCGCGTGTGGGCGTTCACCGGACAGTGAAGGCTCAGCACATCCGCACGTGCATACAGATCCTGCAGCGAGCGCTCCACAGTCACATGCGCCTCCACGCTGCCCTCGCTCAACGCGGGATCGAACACATGCACGCGCATGCCGAGTGCGTGCGCGATTGTCGCGACATGCCGTCCAATCTGGCCGTAACCCACCAGGCCCAGCGTGCGGCCATGCAATTGCACGCCGTCGCCGGTGCGCGTCCAGCGGCCGGCGCGCAGCTCGCTGTCATAGAAATTGATTTTGCGGGCTGCCGCAAGCATCAGTCCGATTGTCAGTTCGGCCACCGAAAACGTGTTGGTGCCGGGTGTCGTAAAGACGGGGATGCCGGCTTGAGTGGCTGCATCGACATCGATATTGGTCACGCCCACGCCGTGCTTGCAGATCACCTTGAGCGTCGGACACGCCCCGATGCCAGCGGCGGACAATTCGACCGTGCGCGAGATCACGGCGTCGATGGGCTGCGTGGTCAGGATGCGCTCGACCTCCGCGGAATCCTGCGCGTCGGCGATATAGACGACCTCACATTGCGCCTCGGCCAATGCGCGCTGGCCGGCAGCGGCAAGCAGCGGAGCGGTGACGAGAATCCGGTAAGACATCAATGTCTCCTTGAATGTTTGGACACATTGTTGACGGATGGACTCATAATGTCTATTTTCAATTTTTCATCTTTACATTCCTGCCAGTTATGATTCGAGCTGGGATTTTGTGGCTAAGGGAGATCACGCAATGGCGATGAACCTGCAGGTGCGCGACCTTCTTTACTTCGTCAAAGTTGCCGAACTAGGGCATCTTGGGCGTGCTTCACACGCCTTGCACATCACGCAGCCGGCCCTGTCGAAATGTATTGACCGTCTTGAAGAGACCTACGGTGCCGATCTGTTCGAGCGCAGCGGCCGCGGCATCCGGCTCACGGACGCAGGGCACCTGCTCTACACGCGCTCGCTGCTGGTGGAACGTACGCTCGACGAGACGTACCGGCAGATTTCATCGCTGGGCAAGGGGCTGGCAGGCTTGATCAGGGCGGGCGCGGCGGCGACCGTCGCCGAATTCATCATGCCGGAGGCCTGCCGGGCGTTGCAGCAGGAGGCGCCCGATGTGGTGATCGATTTGCAGATCGGCATGAACGATGTACTGCACGAGTCGTTGCGCAGTCGCCTGCTCGATGTGGTAATCGGCCCGCTCGGCACTCGCGATGAAGAACTGGTGGGAATTCCGATTACGGAGGACCACGTGGTGGTCGCGGTCAGCGCGACGCATCCGCTCGCCGGCCAGCACGCGCCACTTGAAGATATGTGCGAATACGGCTGGGTATTGCCGGCGCGCTCGGTTGCGACACGGCAATGGCTCGAACGGGTGTTCGCGGCGCGTGGCTTGCCGCCGCCTCGCGCGGCCATAATGACGAGTTCGATCAATGCCGTGCCCCGCCTCATTGCGGAAACCGGCCTGCTCAGTTTCATCTCGCGGCGCAACCTGAACGACCGGCGCTTCGCGCCTAGACTCGTCGAGGTCTTCAACGCCGACACCACCATGACGCGCGAATTCGGCGTCGTCCATCGGACCGATGCGTATCTGTCACCGGCGACACAGCGCTTCATTCAGATTGTCCAGGCCCAAAGCAAACCTCCGCGCGACGCCGCTTGAGCGAGTGAATTTGATTCCCACCAGAATCAATTCGACAAGTCAGGATTGGTGTTGGAGATCGTTAATTTTGCTGGCGGTGTCCGTTGAAGCGCTAATGCTGTCCCTTAATTCTGCTAGCGCGGCTTTTCCACCGGTCGTAACCATCCGCCTCGGATAGAAAGGATCTTGTCGACTGTCAGCGCGCCAGAACGGAAGGACGTCGGGTGTCGTCGGCGTCAGCAGAGTCCGTCATGAATCACTGCACGATGCGCGTCCGGTAGCGCAGTAACGCGCCGATCGTTGGGCACGAGATTTCGCGCCCGGTCCGCGATCGTTTCTTTTCCATACGGCTATCTATATAGATGTGCAGCGAATCGCGGGGGCCGCAGTATGTCGCGGCATCTCGCACTGATCCTACCAGGCCGGCTGGCCGGGGTCCAGGCCCTGCCCGATCACGCCGCGCCGTCGCTGCCGCCAGTACCTGCAGCGGCTACTGCTGGCAGCCGCGCCATCGGCAGACATCCGGCCGACGGTCTGCGTCGGGTCTCAGGCGCCGTTCACGGCATCCTTGAACGCCTTGCCCGCCGTGAACTTCACTGTCTTCGCAGCCGCGATCTGGATTTCGGCGCCGGTCGCCGGATTGCGGCCGACGCGCGCGGCGCGCGCCCCCGTCGAAAATGATCCAAAGCCGATCAGCTGCACGGTGTCACCTTTCGTGACGGCCGCGGTGACCGTGCCGATAAACGCATCGATCGCCTCGCCGGCGGCCGCCTTGCTTGCGCCGGTCTTCGCGGCGACTGCATCCACCAACTCCTGCTTGTTCATCGTTGTGCCCCGGTCGTGGTTGGTGACGATCTCGTCACCCTACCCGATCGGCGCGCCTTCGCGCAATCCGCACGCAGGATCGTACGTGGCGCGATCGCGCCCGACGTTGGCACCGTCTGTCGATGCGATGGCCAGCGGTCTGCCCCGACAGGAATTTGCCCCGTGCAGCGTTCCGGACTCCACTACCTCAACGTTATGGCTCGGCGCGCCAATTAAGTCAGCGCCGGCGTCTGCGCACCTGCGCCCCAATCCGGCGCCGGTCGGCATCGGTTACCGCGCGCCGTGGCGCCGGTTCGATGGCGTCTGGCCACATCCTTATTTGGAGAAAGGGACGGTTGTCCAATCGGCATAGGGGACGGCCAGAAGGCCGTACCCCTGCCACACCACCCGGCATGCGGGTCCGCACCGGGCGGTTCGGGAAGTTGAAGTTATGAGAGTCGTGGCACGCCCAGCCGATCGAAGTACGCGATGGTCAGCACGCTGTTGAGCAATTGGTCGCTGTTGCGCCACCAGCGGCGACTGTTCGCCGCGACGTGTCGCGCAACGTCAGCCGATGCCCCCAGCGCACGCAGTGCCCGGTAGATGGTAGTGCCACGGCGCCAGTGTTTAAGCTGAATGGCACGCAACCGGTGACGCAGCCACTTGTCCAATGCTAACCAGACGCGCGGCGTTTGCGCCAGCCGGAAGTACGCCTTCCAGCCCTGCACGTAGGACCGTAACCGTTCCACCACATCCTTCATGCTGCGTCCACCAGACCGACGCGTCAGTTCACGGATGCGGCGTTTGAACGCCAGCAGCGGTTTAGCCGCCACCTTGCGCTTCACCACACCGCCCGGAGCCACCCACAAGCTGTAGCCCAGAAACTTGCGACCAAACACACTTGCCACCGCGCTTTTAGTCTCGTTGACCTTCAGCCGCAGTCGACCATACAGACGTCGTAGCAGCGCCATCACCCGCTCACCCGCCCGGCGACTACGAACATAAACATTCGCGTCGTCGGCGTAACGCGCAAAGCAATGGCCCCGCCGCTCCAGTTCCTTGTCCACCTCATCGAGCAGCACGTTGGCCAGCAGCGGGGATAGTGGCCCGCCCTGCGGCGTGCCCTGATCCCGCTGCTGGACCACCCCGCCATCCATGATGCCGCTGTTCAGATACGCCCGGACCAGCCGGATTACGCCGGCATCGTCTATGCGTTTCTGCAGACGATCGATCAGGATGTCGTGGTTGACCCGGTCGAAGAACTTCTCCAGGTCCACGTCTACCACGATCCGACGCCCTGACTGCACGTACGACTGCGCGGCAAGCACCGCGTCGTGCGCACGCCGCCCGGGCCGGAAGCCGTAGCTATGCTCGCTGAAGGTCGGGTCCAGAACCGGCTGCAGTACCTGCAGTAACGCCTGCTGGATCAGCCGGTCCGTCACCGTCGGGACGGTCAGCGCGAACTGCACACGTGG